>NZ_WWIA01000001.1 GCF_009870065.1 Streptomyces sp. SID5785
TAAGAAGGCTGAACAAGTGACGACCGAGGCCCCTGCCGGCCCCGAGTTCGTGACGCTGCGCGGTCCCGCCGCTGCCGTCGCGAAGAACATGAACAAGTCCATCGAGGTCCCCACGGCGACGTCCGTGCGCGCGGTCCCGGTGAAGCTGCTGTTCGACAACCGCATCGTCATCAACAACCACCTCAAGCGCGCCCGCGGCGGGAAGATCTCCTTCACGCACCTCATCGGGTACGCGATGGTGCAGGCCATCAAGGCCATGCCGTCCATGAACCACTCCTTCCAGGAGAAGGACGGCAAGCCGACCCTGGTCAAGCCGGAGCACATCAACTTCGGCCTCGCGATCGACCTCGTGAAGCCCAACGGCGACCGTCAGCTCGTCGTCGCCGGCATCAAGAAGGCCGAGACGCTCAACTTCTTCGAGTTCTGGCAGGCCTACGAGGACATCGTCCGCCGGGCCCGCGACGGCAAGCTCGGCATGGACGACTTCACCGGTGTCACGGTCTCGCTGACCAACCCCGGCGGCCTCGGCACCGTCCACTCCGTGCCGCGTCTGATGCCCGGACAGTCGGTCATCATGGGCGTCGGCTCGATGGACTACCCGGCGGAGTTCCAGGGCACGTCCCAGGACACGCTCAACAAGCTCGGCATCTCGAAGGTCATGACGCTCACGTCGACCTACGACCACCGGGTCATCCAGGGCGCCGCCTCCGGCGAGTTCCTGCGCGTCGTCGCGAACCTCCTCCTCGGGGAGAACGAGTTCTACGACGAGATCTTCAAGGCCCTGCGCATCCCCTACGAGCCGGTCCGCTGGCTCAAGGACATCGACGCCTCCCACGACGACGACGTCACCAAGGCCGCGCGCGTCTTCGAGCTGATCCACTCCTACCGGGTCCGCGGTCACGTCATGGCCGACACCGACCCGCTGGAGTACCGCCAGCGCAAGCACCCCGACCTCGACATCAACGAGCACGGGCTCACCCTGTGGGACCTGGAGCGCGAGTTCGCCGTCGGCGGCTTCGCCGGCAAGTCGATGATGAAGCTGCGCGACATCCTCGGCGTGCTGCGCGACTCGTACGTCCGCACCGTGGGCATCGAGTTCATGCACATCCAGGACCCGAAGCAGCGCAAGTGGATCCAGGACCGCGTCGAGCGCCCGCACGCCAAGCCGGAGCGCGAGGAGCAGCTGCGCATCCTGCGCCGGCTGAACTCGGCGGAGGCCTTCGAGACCTTCCTGCAGACCAAGTACGTCGGCCAGAAGCGGTTCTCCCTGGAGGGCGGCGAGTCCGTCATCCCGCTGCTCGACGCCGTTCTGGACTCGGCCGCCGAGGCCCGCCTCGACGAGGTCGTCATCGGCATGGCCCACCGCGGCCGTCTGAACGTCCTGGCGAACATCGTCGGCAAGTCCTACGCGCAGATCTTCCGCGAGTTCGAGGGCAACCTCGACCCGAAGTCGATGCACGGCTCCGGCGACGTGAAGTACCACCTGGGCGCCCAGGGCACCTTCACCGGCCTGGACGGCGAGCAGATCAAGGTCTCGCTGGCCGCCAACCCGTCCCACCTGGAGACGGTCGACCCGGTCATCGAGGGCATCGTCCGCGCCAAGCAGGACATCATCAACAAGGGCGGCACGGACTTCACGGTCCTGCCCGTCGCCCTGCACGGTGACGCGGCCTTCGCGGGCCAGGGTGTGGTCGCCGAGACGCTCAACATGTCGCAGCTGCGCGGCTACCGCACGGGCGGCACGGTCCACATCGTCATCAACAACCAGGTCGGCTTCACCGCCGCCCCGGAGTCCTCGCGCTCCTCCATGTACGCCACCGACGTGGCCCGCATGATCGAGGCGCCGATCTTCCACGTGAACGGCGACGACCCCGAGGCCGTCGTCCGCGTTGCCCGTCTGGCCTTCGAGTTCCGCCAGGCGTTCAACAAGGACGTCGTCATCGACCTCATCTGCTACCGCCGCCGCGGTCACAACGAGTCGGACAACCCGGCGTTCACGCAGCCGCTGATGTACGACCTGATCGACAAGAAGCGCTCGGTGCGCAAGCTCTACACCGAGTCCCTCATCGGTCGCGGCGACATCACGCTCGAAGAGGCCGAGCAGGCGCTGCAGGACTTCCAGGGCCAGCTGGAGAAGGTCTTCACCGAGGTCCGCGAGGCCGTCTCGCACCCCGGCGAGACGCACGTCCCGGAGCCGCAGGCCGAGTTCCCGGTGCCGGTGCAGACCGCGATCTCCCAGGAGGTCGTCAAGCGCATCGCCGAGTCCCAGGTCAACATCCCGGACAACATCACGGTGCACCCGCGCCTGCTGCCGCAGCTGCAGCGCCGTGCGTCGATGATCGAGGACGGGACGATCGACTGGGGCATGGGCGAGACCCTCGCCCTCGGCTCCCTCCTCCTGGAGGGCACCCCGGTCCGGCTGTCCGGCCAGGACTCGCGCCGCGGCACCTTCGGCCAGCGGCACGCCGTCCTCATCGACCGGGAGACGGGCGAGGACTTCACCCCGCTCCTCTACCTGTCGCCCGAGCAGGCCCGCTACAACGTCTACGACTCGCTGCTCTCCGAGTACGCGGTCATGGGCTTCGAGTACGGCTACTCGCTGGCGCGTCCCGAGTCCCTCGTGATGTGGGAAGCGCAGTTCGGTGACTTCGTCAACGGCGCGCAGTCGGTCGTCGACGAGTACATCTCGGCGGCGGAGCAGAAGTGGGGCCAGACGTCCGGCGTCACCCTGCTCCTCCCCCACGGCTACGAGGGCCAGGGCCCGGACCACTCCTCGGCCCGCGTCGAGCGCTTCCTCCAGCTGTGCGCGCAGAACAACATGACGGTCGCGATGCCGACGCTCCCGTCGAACTACTTCCACCTCCTGCGGTGGCAGGTGCACAACCCGCACCACAAGCCGCTGGTGGTCTTCACCCCGAAGTCGATGCTGCGCCTCAAGGCCGCCGCGTCGAAGGTGGAGGAGTTCACGTCGGGCGGCTTCCGCCCGGTCATCGGCGACGACTCGGTCGACCCGGCCGCCGTCAAGAAGGTCGTCTTCGTGGCCGGCAAGCTGTACTACGACCTCGAGGCCGCCCGCCAGAAGAACGGCGTGACGGACACCGCGATCATCCGCGTCGAGCGTCTGTACCCGCTGCCGGGTGCCGAGCTCCAGGCCGAGATCGCCAAGTTCCCGAACGCCGAGAAGTACATCTGGGCGCAGGAGGAGCCGGCGAACCAGGGTGCGTGGCCGTTCATCGCGCTGAACCTGATCGACCACCTGGACCTGGCCGTCGGCGCCGACGTCCCGCACGGCGAGCGCCTGCGCCGCATCTCGCGGCCGCACTCGTCGTCCCCGGCGGTCGGCTCGGCGAAGCGGCACCAGGCGGAGCAGGAGCAGCTGGTGAACGAGGTCTTCGAGGCCTAGGCCCCGAAGCCCCGCAGCCACAGGGGCCCGGCACCCTCGGGGGTGCCGGGCCCCTGCGCGTTCCCGCGGGCCGGCCGGCGCGCCTACACGGGCTGGGGCTCGAAGTCCCAGTACGGGCGCTGCCGGCGGCGGACGCCGAGGGTGTGCGGGTGCTGGTCGCCGAGCGTCTCGGCCAGGATCCTGATCACTTCCTGCTCCTTCTCCCCGGCCTCCTTTCCGCGTCGCAGCAGCCGCAGGTCGGTGGCGTGGGCGGCCCAGGCCGACAGGGTCAGCGGGTGCCGCCCACTCAAGATCTCCTCGGCCGTCTCTGCTGCGGCGAGACTGAGTTCTGCAGCCCCTTCAACGTCTCCGGCCAGCGCGCGCGCCCCCGAGGTGTTGACGGAACACCCCACGGTCCACGGATGCCGGTCCCCCACAGCACTCCGCATACGCGACAGGGCACGCTCGGCCATGTGCAGCGATTCGTCCCTCTCGCCGAACTCGGCAAGGACAAGCGCGTGGTTGCCGAGTACACCTGCGGCGAAGGGATGCACGTCACCGAGCAACCGCTCGTGCCCGACGGCGGCACGCTCCGCGAGCTCCCTCGCGAGTTCGGGAGCCCCGTGGGAACGCTGGAGTGTTGCGAAGTCTGCGAGCACGGCAAGAGTGTCCGGGTGGTCCGGACCGTGCACCTGCTCGGAGCGGGCGAGCAGAGTTCGCATCAAGGCCTCAGCCTGCTGATACTGGCCCGAGCGCCGGAGGCAGAGTGCAAGGTTGTGTTCGGCACGGAGCACCTGCGGGTGGTGGGCGTCCATGACCTGGTAGTGCAGGTTCACATTCTGCTTCTGTCGAGTCAGCGCCTCGTCGTAGCGCCCGAGCCAGCGAAGAAGGCCCGCACAGTCGGTCCCGCTCTGAAGGGTGGAGGGATGGCGGTCCTTGAGTACGCGCTCCTTCACCTGTAGCACGTTGAGTTCGATGTCGAGGGAATCCTGGTAGTGCCCCAACTGGGCCAGCACCGCCGCGAGGTTGTGGCGTGAGTCAAGCGTTCGAGGGTGTTCCTCACCGAGAAGTACTTGATACGCAGCCAATACCTCCTCGAACAGGTCACGGGCCTCCTCGTAGGAAGCCAGCGCCCAGAGCGACCCACCCAGTCCTTGCTTCGACCTGAGCAATTCGTTGCTGTCCGCAGCGTGTTCCTGGAGCAGCGCGACGGAGCTGCGCCCTGCCGCCTCTGCCTCCCGGTAGCGGCCTACTCTCCGCAGCATGATCGCGTGGTAGTAGTCCAGCAACAGCAGATTCCGGTCCGTCGGCCCGAGGCGTGCTTGCCAGCGAGGCAGGGCCTTCTGCACCAGCTGGAGACCAGCTGAGTACTCGCCCCGCACCTTCAAGTAGTCGATGCACTCCAGTACGAGACCCTGCACGTTGGGGTCCGCGCTGTCGAAGACGCCGCTGTGGTCAAGGTGCGGAATGATCTGTGCGTAGCGCTCCCAGAGGCGAGTGTCGTTGGGGTTGCGGGGCGAGGCGCTGACCAGAACCCTGCAGGCTGCCGCGGCTGCCTGTTCGCGCTCCGACGCGGGCATGCCGGTGCGCAGATAGCTGTGGTACAGGTGGTGCATCTGAACGCTCTCGACACCTTGATCCACGCGGGTGTCGGCAGCCGGGTACTCCATGCGCATGACTGCCGTGGCCTCGTTGAGCCTTCGCAGGTTGGTGTGCCAGCCAATGGGGTCGGCTGCGAGAGATTCGAGATGGGGCGGCAGGTCCCCGGGACGGGCCGACTGGATCAGTCCGACCGGAATGGCGTCCGGGGAGAAGAACCCGAAGATCTTGAGGAGTTCGGACGCGTCCGGGTGCTTCTCGCGCAGCATGTTCTGGGTCAGGGACCAGCTGGTCCAGACGCTCTTCTGGTAGTCGTCGTCGACGAAGCTGAGCCCGAACTCGTTGGGCCGGCCGTTCAGGATGCTGTCGATGTACGGCTCGACGGGCATCGTCTCGTTGATGGCGAGCCAGGACGCCGTCTGGTTGACCAGCAGCGGGAGGTCCTGCACGGCGGCGGCGAGCGAGTCGGCCTGCGCCGCGGTCAGCCGGGGCGCCCTGCGGCAGGCGAACGCGACGCTCTCGCGCCGGGTGAAGGGGTGGATCTCGATCTCCTGGGTCCGGCTGAACGCGGACCAGTCGCGGGTGAGCGTCGTGATGAGGACATGCCCCGGCCCGTCGGGCAGCAGGTTCTCGATGCCGTCGACGCTGTCCGCGCCGTCGAAGATCAGCAGCCAGTTGCGATACGGGTTCCCGCTGCGCAGCGCGTTCTGGACCGCACGGATCCGGTCACCGGTCTCACGGCCCGCCGGCAGCTCGAGCCGCAGGGCCAGCTCGGCCAGTTGCTCGCGCGCCGTGCCGGGGTAGCCGGAGTTCACCTGCCAGACGATGTCGTACTCGTTGCGGAAGCGGTACGCGTACTCGCGGCCGATCTGGGTCTTGCCCACGCCCGAGATGCCTCGCAGGACACACCGCTCGCCCTCGCTGTCGAGGAACACCCGGTGGATCTGTTCGAGGACCTCGTCGCGGCCGGTGAAGCGTTCGTTGCGCGGCGGGACGTTCCACTGGGCCTGGTCGTCGTTCGGGAAGCGGGGGCCGCCGTCGGCCTCCTCGGCGGCGCGCGAGCGATCGATGCCCACTCTGCGCATCAGGCGGCGGCCCGCCTCGCGGGCGCTCAGACCGAGCAGGCTGACGGGGGCGAGCGCTGCGGTGGCGGCGGGCAGTGCGCCGTTGGCGATGTTGACGGCGACGAAGCGGTCGGAATGCGCGGCGACGACCGTGCGCAGGGCTTCCGTCCACTCCTCCGCGGGGCGCGGGCCCAGCCCGAAGTACCAGTCGTCGAGGACCAGCAGAATCCGGCCGGGTGCCTCGAGCAGTCCGGTGAGCGCATCGACCAGCGACGTCTCCAGCTCGGGGTCCCAGCGCAGCATCGAGGTGCCGATGCCCTGCTGCTCGAGCTGGTGCGCGATCCAGGCCGCCCAGGGGCGGCTGGATCCGGCATGACTGATGGTGATGAACTCGGCCATACGACCGTCTCCCTGTCGTGCGAGCTGTCCTGCTGACGATGGTCGTACACGGTGGATCGGGCTGCTGGCACCGTAGTTCATCGGTGCCCGGCGGATCTGACGAACCGTCGACGGTCGGCCATTCGGGGCGCGAAGAGCTAGGGCGAGTCACCGATCTCGGCCAGCACCCGGTCCGACACGTGGCGTATGAGGCGGGCCATGTCGGCGCAGTAGACCGTGGGGTGACGGAACCCGCTGCGGGCGAGGTAGCGGTGGGCGTAGTTGCCCCCGCCGCAGACGCGGGCCAGGGGGCAGGTGCGGCACTCGGGGCCCAGGGCGTCGAGCCCCAGGTGGCGGGCGACGATCCCCGGGTGGTCGAGCGCCTCGTCGAAGCTGTTGTGCCGCACGTCCAGTCCCGTGACGGGTGCACCCGCGTAGGCGGTCTTGAGCGAGTCGACCTGCTCGATCGTCCCGTCCGTGTCGATCACCACCGCCGCGACCGGCGAGAGTCCCACCACCTCGGTGGCGCTCGGCTGGCCCAGGAGCAGGGCGATGATCTCGCCGAAGAGCCTGATCCGGACAGACGGCTCCGGGTGCTCCCACCACAGGTCGAACGCCTCGGCGAGCCAGTCTCCGTACGGGGTGGCCCGGCTGTGCGGGAACCCCAGCTTCCTCGGATCCGCCGGGGCGACGCCGGTCGGCGGCACGGTCCAGTTGTTGTGCGGCAGCAGGAGGTCGAGGCCCGGGGGGCGCAGCTCCAGGAGCGAGTTCAGCACGTCTTTCGGGTCATTGGCCAGATCGATCGTGCACAGGACTCCGGCGTAGCTGTCGGGATGCTCCGCGAGCAGCCGCGCCGCGCGCATCGCCGCGGGCCAGGAGGGTCGGCCGCTGTGGAAGGCGCGCAGCCGGTTGTGCTGCGACGTCCCGCCGTCGAGGCTCAGGCCGACCCGGATCCCCGCCGTGGCGAGTCGGGTCAGGGCCTGCGGGGTCAGCAGGGTTCCGTTCGTCTGGACGCCCGCCTCGACCTGGCATCCGGCGGGCACCTCCGCGCGCACGGCGTCGACGTAACGCACCAGTGGGCCGGGACCGCCGAGCAGCGGCTCGCCGCCGTGCAGGTCGATCCGGACCGAGGACAGCCGGTGTGTGCGTGCGTGCTCACCGATCCGCTCCGCGGCGCGCCGCATCGTCGCGGGCGGGACCCGGACGGGGCGGTCCCGCCAGGTGCTGTCCGCGCCCTCGTAGACGTAGCAGTACGAGCAGGCGAGGTTGCAGCGGCTGTGGACCTTCAGGACGAACTGACGGAACGGCACCGGACCGACGCCCGAACGCCGCAGCGCGCCGACGTCCAGATCCCGCAGCGGCCAGGGGGCCGGGGACTCCGCCCGCGTCGCGTGCAGGTCACCCCGGCTCACGCCGAAGCCTGTACGTCTGCGCTCTCGAAGGTGGTGGAGGAGGGCTGTCCCCGTACGCCGCGATCGTCCGCTCCGCGGATCTGGGCTGCGCGATCAGCCCCTCGAGCACGGCCCCGAGGACCGGGTGATCGCTCCGCCCCCGGAGCTCCGCCAGGTCCAGTCCCGCGTAATCCGGCAGGGACTCACTGGGCTCGCTCGCGGCCGGGCTCAGCACATCGCCTCCTCATGACAATCGGCTTAGCGGGCATGCCCCCGTGTCCGACGGGGGAAACACCCGTGCGTCACTGCGTGCCGTCGAGCCGCCGGATCCGGTCATCCGTGCGCTGGATCTCGGCCGGATCGGCGCCCGGGGCGCGGGCCCAGCGTTCGCGGGCGGCGCGGTACATCACCAGGGCGCGGGCGGGGCCCGCGAGGTACTCCAAGACCTCGGCGCGGCCGTGCAGGGCGCGCGCCGCGGTGCGTGGATCGCGTGCGGCCTCGGCTTCCCGGGCGGCGTGGCCGTACGCCTCGTCGGCCCTGACCCACTCCTCGCGCTCGCGGGTGTGCCGGGCCAGGAGGCCGTGCAGGCCGCCGAGTTCGAGCCAGGCGGCGGCGCGCAGCGTCGGCTCCTCGGTGTCTCTGAGTGCCTGGTCGAGGGTCCAGCACGCCTCGTACAGGTCGGCGATCATGGACTCGGCGCCGTAGCGGCGGCGCAGGGCGGCCGCGAGCAGGAGGCGCCGCTCGACGGCGGTGGGGTGGCTCGGCGCCGTGTCGGCCACGGCCTCGCGCAGGCTGTTGACCGCCTCGGAGATCGCGTTGGGGTCGTCGGACTCGTGCTGTGTGCGCTGGGACTCCAGCAGCATCTGCCCGTACGAGACGAGCAGTTCGGCTCGCTGGGGGTCACCCGGTCGTAACAGACTCAGTGCCCGCTTCATCTCCGCCTCGGCTGCGTCGGGTTCCGTTCCGCCACTACTTTTCCACAGGTATGTCCCGAGCTGTCCACGCGCCAGTGCCTCGAGCGCGGTGTCGCCCTCGGCCCGCGCCGCGTCGGCGGCTCGCTTCAGTACTGCCCCTTCCGCCGCCGATTGGAACTGGGGCACGGCAATCGCGTGGGCGCGGGCGAGTTCGTGGAGGTAGCGGGCCGGGGGCCCGCCGCTCCCCGCGGGCTCTTCCGTACGCTCCACGCTCCGCGTCAGCTCCCGTACGGCCTGCCGGGCCAGGTCGCGGCGTTCGTCGGAGTCCTCGGAGGCACGGACCGCGCACAGAAGCAGGGTCCGGCCGAGGGTGAAGTACAGCTGGGCGGGCGGGGTGCCGTCCGCCCAGCGGCGGGTGAGCCGGCTCAGGACCCGGACGGAGCGGCGCAGGTGCGCGAGGTCGTCGCGCGGTGCGCCGTCGACACGGCCGGTGATGACGTCGGTGTGCTGGACGGCGCAGGCCAGCCGGGTCTCCGGGGTGAGTCCGGGCAGGTCGAGGGCGAGTTCGAGCTGGGCCAGCGCCTCGTCGAGGAGCTGCTCGGACCGGGTGCCGGTGGCTTCCTGTTCGCCCCGGGTCCGCAGGACCCGGGCGAGCGCGGTGCGGGCCGCGCCGAGCCGCTCGGCGTCGGGGGCGGGGCCCGCCGCGAGCGCGTCGACCGCGCGGCGCGCCACGTCCTCGGCCTCGTCGAGCCGGCGCGGGTCGCGCCACTGCTGCCAGGCGTGCAGCAGGGCGGTCACGTAGAGGCGGCTGCCGTCGCGCGCGGCCTCGGCGCGCGGGGTGCGCAGCAGGCGCAGCGCCTCGAGGAGGTCCTCGGCGTTGCCGTCGGTCTCGTAGCGGTGCAGGCGCTGCTCGGCGGCGCGCAGCGGGTGACCGGGCAGGGCGGGCAGCCCGGGAAGTTCGGCCAGGCCCCGTTCGAAGTGGCGCAGGACCAGGTCGGAGACGGTGGCGAAGGGTTCGGGGACGCTGCCGGTGCCGGTGGCGGGGCGGCGTCCGGTGCCTTCCAGGTAGGCGACGACGGCGGCCGGGTAGTTGCGCGCGGCCCGGCCGAAGGCACGCTCGATGAAGAGGGCCGTGTGCTTGAGGACGAGGGCCGCCTCACCGGCGCTGAGCCGCTCCAGGAGCAGCCCGCGGACCCGGGGTTTGAAGTCGAACCAGGGTCCGGTGCGGCGCTCCTGCTCGCGGCCGGGGCCGTCGCCGGGCGGGCGCTGGGCGACGAGGCCGCCGAGCAGCACCTCGGCGAGTTCCGCGGCGCCGCTGCCGGGCTGCATGGTGCGCTGGACCAGCCGCATCACGGGGAGCGCGAGCGGTGCGGCGGCGAGGTGGACGGCGAGGTCGCGGGCGGCGGGCGAGGCCGTCTCGTCGAACTCGACGAGGAGCCGCTCGGCCTCCTCGGCGATCTCTGCGTTCTCTGCGTCTGCGCCCGCCGCCGGTGGTCCCACGGTCAGGGGTGCGGCGGCGCCGCGCAGCCGGAGTCCGCCCTCGGCCGCGACGAGCCGGGACCAGGTGCCGAGCGCGGTGGGGGTGGGCGTCAGGACGGGGACGTACGGGCCCTGCGGGGGCGGTGGGGCGAGGCGCGTGCGGGCGCCGGGCCGCCGCTGCTCGTGGAAGCCCAGCTGGTGGTAGGGGCCCTGGCGGCGGATCAGGGTGCCGGTGCGGACGGGGAGCGCGGTGCGCGGCCAGAAACGCTGGGGCAGCGGCTGGAGCACGGCGAGCGGCGCGGAGCCGACCCAGTCGCCGAGCAGCCGCTGGAAGGTGCCGTCGTGCCACAGCGGTCCCGTGCAGTCGCTGAGCAGCAGGTGTACCCGCTGACCGCCGGGGTCGGTCATCTCCTGGGCGGGGCGCAGCACATGGCCGAGTCCGGGCTGTGCGGTGACGCCGAGGCCGGTGCCGAGCGGGTGCAGGTACTGCACGACGACGTCACGGAAGGCGCCGACCTGGACGCAGGCCCGGCGCAGGTCGGCGAGGAGGCCGTCCCAGACGGCCATGGCGGGGGTGCCGTCCATGAGGAGGACGAGGTCGGCGGTCCGGCGGCGGACCGGCCTGCGCACGAGGCGGAGCATCCCGGCGCCGGCCGATTCCTCGGCGGTCGCGGTCTCGTCGAGCTCGGTCGGTGCGGCGCGGCCGGGCGGCCGGTACGTCCGCAGGGGGCGCAGGGCGCGGCAGACGGCCGGCAGTGCGGCGAGACCGGACGCCACGGCGGCGGGGCGGGTCCGGCCGACCGGGACGGGCACGGGCGCGGGGGCGGCCGGGCGGAGGTCGGCGAGGGCGACGGTGGTGCCGTCCGGCAAGGTCGCCGGGCCGGGTGCGGACGACGGGGGGCGGCGGGCACCGTGAGGCTCCTGCGGCGGCGCGGCCGACGGCCCGGAATTGGCCGGATCCGATGGGTGCTCCGGTGAGCGCGGAAGCGGATCGTCCAGTGCCGTGGCAACGGACGTCCCGGTGGGGGGACTGTCGCGGGCGGCGCCCGTCAGTCCGGTGTCCCTGGTCACCCGGGCGAGCCACAGCGCGTCGGCGATCTCCCGGCTGTCGAGCGGGGTGCCCGCCGCGGCGAGGGTCTCGACAAGCCGGGCCAGCGGGCCCGGCCCCTCGTCGTGCCGCGGCGGTTCTCCGGGCACCGCGGTCACCGCGTCCGGTCGAGCGGCCGCAGCAGCTCCCCGGACAGGCGCGCGCGTGCGGCGCTGTCCGCGCTCCAGCCCGTCTGGCGGACCAGGTGGATCGCGTTGAGCAACTGGTCGACGGCGCGGACGTCGCCGGGGTCGTCGCGCTGGAGGAACTGCTCGATGAGCGCCGCGTGTTCGTCCTCCGCGCCCTCGCCGAAGTGCGCGCGCACCATGCCGGCCAGCCGCTCGGCGTCGGGCGGCGTCATCTCGAGCTGGATGCAACGGCGGCGCAGCGGCGCCGGGAAGTCCCGCTCGCCGTTGCTGGTCAGGACGATGAACGGGAAGGCGCGGCAGCGGATCCGACCGTGGTGCACGGTGGCCTTGGTGCCGTCGTGGGTGAGGACCTCCACGTCCGGCGCGATGTCCGCGATCCGCTCCAGCTCGGGGACGGTGAACTCGCCCTCCTCCAGCACGTTCAGCAGATCGTTCGGCAGGTCGATGTCGCTCTTGTCGAGCTCGTCGACGAGCAGCACGCGCGGCCGGTCGTAGGCGAGCAGCGCGGTGCCGAGCGGGCCGAGCCGGATGTAGCGGCCGATGTCCGCGATGCCCGCGGCGGCGTCCTCGCCGAGCGCGGTGCGGATCTGCAGGTCCTGGAGCCGCCCGATCGCGTCGTACTCGTACAGCCCGCCGCCCAGCGTGCTGCGGCTGACCACCGGCCAGGTCAGGACACGGCCCAGCTTCAGCTCGTACGCGACCGAGTGCGCGATGGTCGACTTGCCGCTGCCGGGCTGCCCGGTGACCAGGAGCGGACGGCGCAGGTACAGCGCGGCGTTGACCAGCTCGCGCTCCTGGGTGCCCGGGCGGTGCATCTGCGCCTGACGGCTGCGCACACCGAGCCGGCGGACCGAGACACTGTCCAGTTCGCCGGGCGGGGCGAGGGTGGGGCCGCCGTCGAAATCGCGCCAGGGCGGGGGCGGGGGCAGACGCGCGATGTCGTCGTGCGGGGCTCCGGCACCCCGGTAGATCAGCCACTCGCTCATACGAGCCCCCTCCGCGACAGGCTGCCACGAACGTACCCGGCGAGGGGCGCGCCCTGGGCTGAATTGAGACGGCGCCCGCCGCGCCACCGGCCGGTCACGAGGGCGACTCGAGAAGGCGGGGAGTGTCCGGCAGCGGGAACTCGGGCGAGTCGAAGAAGAGGACGAGGCCGCGCAGCCAGTCCGCCCGGGGGCCGGGCCGGCCGGAGTCGGGACCGTACGGGGGTCCGGCCTGCGCGGCGGGACCGGGACCGTACGGCGGGCCGGCCTCCGGGACGGGTCCGCCGGGGTGGCCTTCGGTCCGGCCGTCCTCGGCGTCCGGGCGGTGACCGTCCTGGCGTCCGGTGCGCAGCCTCCACAGCCGCATCGGGAGGGAGCCCACGGGTGCGCCGCCCCGCCCCGACCCGCCGAGCAGCCCGTCGATCTCCCGGTGGAACGCGGCGCACTCCTCACCGCAACCGCCCTCCGCCGCATGCCCGTCGGCCCGCCACAGCGCGACGGGATAACCGGCCTCGACCGCGTGCTGCACCGCCGCGTACCCGGGCCCGGACGCCGGCGTCACCCGCTCGCACAGCACCGGGACGGAGCCGTGCGGGGCCGTCATGAGATCCGCCGCCGGGGCCGTCGCCCGGTGCGCGGCGGCCCCGCCCGTCCCCACCGCCCCCACCGGGCGCAGCGGCCGCAGCCGGCCGGCGTCGTGCAGCCCGTCCCAGCGGGCGCGCCAGCGGCGCAGCGCCTCCGGCCCGAACTCCCGGTCCGCCAGGGCCTCCCGGCGCTCTGTGTCGCGCAGCATCACCGGCTGCCCGTCGCCCATCAGGGTGTGCGGCGCGGACCGCCGGTGGCCCTCCCGCACCCGCCACTCCGTGAACGCCGACGCGAACTCCCGCCCCGGCAGCGCGACTTCGACCGGTACGGGGTCCTGCTGCGGCCGGGTCACGCGCGCGGCCGCCAGCACCTCGGCGAGCGCCGACAGCGCCTGCGCGCGGGCCTGCTCGAAGGGCCGGCCCTCGGCGGGCGGCGGCTTGGCGAGCTCCCAGCGGCCGTCCATGTACCCCTTGTAGAGCGCCCAGGTGTAGTGGGCCGTGTCCTCCTCGCCCTCCTCCAGGTACGCGGCGGGCTCGGTGTCGTCGAACTCCAGCAGCACCGCGCGCAGCCTCCGGCTCAGTGTCTCGAGCCGTCGGCGCTGCGCCGGGTCCAGGAACCGCCTGCGCTGCCGCACGGTGTCGTAGAGCGTCTCGGCGGCATCGCTCCCGTCGTGGCGCAGCGCCCACTTCGCCACCTTCACGAGATAGCGCAGGTGCACGATCAGGTCCTCGGTGTCGCCGATGCCGCTCAGTGCGCCGAGCCCGTCGCGCCAGCCGGTCAGCGCCGCCGTGGCCGAGGCGGTCCGGCCCTCCAGCGCCTCGCCGACGAGGCCGCGCACCGTGCCGGGGTCGGGAGGCGCCGGCAGCGCACCGAGCCGGTGGAGCGCGTCGAGCCGGTCGATGGGCCCCCACGCGCGCGGGCGCCGGTGCCGGGCGAGCTGGGCATCGGTCCAGGTCGCCTCGCCCGTGCCCTGGTCGTGCTCCTGGCGCTCCCAGTGCCAGGCGTCGTGGCGGCGCATCAGCTCCCGGTAGGGCGCCGCGCCGAGGCTCGGGGCGCCCTCCAGATGCGCGGCGGGGGTGAGCGCCCGCAGGTCGCTCACCGGGACCGCGATGCCCGACTGGCCGTCCCGGGCACGGGCCTTGACGAGGCCGATCACCTCGGCGCGCTCCGTGTCGACGAGGAGTCCGCCCGAGGTGCCGCTGCGCAGCGGCGAGGTGATCTCGAACTTGATCCGGCCGCCGCTCTCTCCGGCGTAGCGGCACTGGAACGTCTCCGCCTCCCACGGTGCGAACGCGCCGGACGGACCGGGGAAGCGGCCCGCGACCGCACCCGCCCCGAACACGCCCGGCTGCCGCTCGGTCAGCCAGGCGCAGCGCTCCCGCTCCAGCGGGTCGAGCACAGCGACCAGCGCCAGGTCCTGCCCCCGCGCCTCCGCCCCGGTCCCCTCGATCTCGGCCTCGGTGGCGAAGACCTCATCGGTGTGGTGCGGGGCGGTGTGGTGCGGGGCGGTGTGGTCGGGCGTCGCGCCGCCGTGCGCCGCCTGGTCGTGCGCCACCTGGTCGTGCGCCGGCCGGTCACGCGCGGGCCTGTCGTGCGCCGACCTGTCCTTGGCGGCCGGGACCGGCAGGGGCATCGCGTACGCGACGCGGCCGCGCAGGACCCGGCCGTCCACGTACACACCGACATCGGCGCCGTCGGCCCGCACCGGGTGCCTGGCCTGCCGGCCCGGACCGTCGACCAGCACGTGCGCGCAGGTCAGCACCCATCCGGGGGCCACGAAGAAGCCGCTGCCCCACATGAGGCCGCGCGTGGTCCCACGGGCGTCACCCGCGGAAGGGGAACCGGCCGGTGGGGGCGCACCGAGACCCACGGCGGCGTCCTTGATCAGCGTCCACAGCGGATCCTCCTCCTGCGGCGCCGTCATCGGGCACCGGCCTGCCCGTCGCCCCCTCCTGTACCGCCCCGGTCGCTGCCGGGCGCGGGGTCGGTGGTGCCGGGCGCGCGTGGGGTGGGCTGCTGCCCGTCCCGGGTGGCGTCACGTCCGTCCCGCTCCGGACGGCGCCAGGTCAGCGTGATGGCGAGATTGGCCTTGGCCTCCCCGTCCGCGAGCACCGCGACGGCCTTGCCCGGCTTGGCGCTCACCTCGATGCCGAACGTCACCGCCGTCTCGTCGGGCGCCACCGCGCGCGTGGCGGCGCGCACCGAGCGGGCGACCCCCTGCACCGTCTCCCCCAGGCCCTCGACCCTGGTCGTCAGGGTCTCCCAGAGACCGACGTCCTCGAAACGGTCGTCCTCGTCGTAGAGCCCCGAGCCGTCCGCGTCGCCCCGGGCCGCCGGGCCCTCCAGCCGCGAGGCACGGACCCAGACCTCGGTCCCGTCCGGCAGCTGCACCGGCCGTATCGCATCCCCCATGGCGCACTCCCCCGTCGCCCCGGCGCACCGCACGCGTGCGCCTCACAGGTACTGATGGCTCATCAGGCTAACCCGCACGGCCCAAGGGGGCGAGGGCCTTCCCGGCTCTCCTATCCTGGCTGTGACAGCGCAGGACGAGCAGCACGAGCAGCACGGAGCACCCCTTGTACTTCACCGACCGTGGCATCGAAGAACTGGAGAAGCGGCGCGGCGAGGAGGAGGTCACCTTCGAGTGGCTGGCCGAGCAGCTGCGGACCTTCGTCGACCTGAACCCCGACTTCGAGGTGCCGGTCGAGCGGCTGGCGACCTGGCTGGCCCGGCTCGACGACGAGGACGACGACGAGTAGACGCGACGGGCGGACGGGCCGGGTCAGTCGCGGGCCGCGCGCATGCGGTCGTACGCGAGGCCGAGCACGCCGTGAGCGAGCAGGACGGCCCCCGCCGTGAGCCAGCCGCCGCTGCGCCGCCGAAGGCCGTGGACGGTGAGCGGAAGAGCGGCGGCGAGCTGGGCCGCGGCGAGGCAGCGGGCCTTGGGGCCGCGCAGCCAGGGGCCGAGGCCGGTGCCCTCGACGACGTCGAGCTCCGCATGGACGGCGTCGCGCCAGCCGGACCAGGTGACGGGCTGGACGTCGGGCTGCACGCGCGCGACCTCGCGCAGCCGGTCGGCCGGCTCGCCGGGGGTGAGGCCCGCGGGGAGGGTGAGTCCGGTGCGGGTGAGCACGGCGAGGAGACCGAGCATGCGCGCGCGGGCGTCGCTCTCGCTGTCGGGGCCGGTCAGGACGTCGAGCGCCTGCATGTCGAGCACCGGGTCGAGTCCGAGCCGGGCGGCGAAGGTGCGCATGGCCTCGTCCTCGCCCGCGGGGGTGCCGTTCGCCAGCCATACGTAGCCGACGGGCCGCCGAAATCCCGAGGCGAGGGTGAAGCCGCTGCGGTCGGCGTCCCACCACAGGGCGAGCACCGGCCAGGGCGCTCCGACGGCGAGCGCACCGGCCCAGCCGGCGACGATCCGGTCGACGGGTTCGCCATCACCGGGCCCGGTCGGGTCGGCGTCGGGGCCGTTCAGCCAGGGCTTGGTCTCGGGGACGAGCACGCTCCAGCCGTGTCCGGCCCGCGCGAGCAGCATGCGCCGGCGCAGCAGGTGGGCGGCGGGCCCCACGACGGCGGGTTCGGCACGGCACAGGAGCAGCGCACCGGCGGGCTCGGGGGAGGACGGCATGGGTCCACGCTAGGGCAGTTCGCCCGAACAGGACCACAATTATGGGCTTATGGGGTGCGGCGAGAGGCGCGGTGGAGGGGGCGGCGAAGGGGACGGGCCTCCGCGACAGTCTTGACTTCCCGTATCCGCGATATATCGTGTTTGGCGGAGGATGCGAGAGGGCGCGTCCCTGTGCCGGAGGAGGTCGCACCATGCCCGAGTGGTCCGTCGCGGAGCCGCAGAAGCTCGCTTTCGACGAGCCGGTGACGGCCCTGCACGTGCGCGTGGTGAACGGGACGGTGAATGTGATGGCCACCGACGAGCCGTCCGCCCGTCTGGAGATCTCCGAGATCGAGGGGCCACCCCTGCGGGTGACGTCACAGGGCGGCACACTCTCCGTCGCGTACGACGACCTGCCCTGGAAGGGCTTCCTGAAGTGGCTCGACCGCAAGGGGTGGCACCGCAGCGCGGTCGTCACGCTCGCCGTCCCGGCGGGTACCCGGGTCGAGGTCGGCGTGGTCGGCGCGGGCGCGGTCGTCTCCGGCCTGGAGGGAGCCGTGGAGGTCAAGGGCGTCACCGGGGACACGACCCTGGTGGGCGTGACGGGCCCGGTGCGCACGAGCACGGTCTCGGGCAGCGTCGAGGCCCAGGCGGTCACCGGCGACCTGAGGTTCAACTCGGTGTCGGGCGATCTGACGGTGGTCGAGGGCTCCGGTTCCTTCGTGAAGGCGGACACCGTCAGCGGCGCGATGATCGTGGACCTGGACCCGGCGGGCCCCACCGACGTGAGCCTGACGAGCGTCTCCGGCGAGATCGCCATCCGCATCCCGCACCCGGCGGACACGGAGGTCGAGGCGAACACGGCGAGCGGAGCGGTGTCGAACGCGTTCGACGGTCTGCGCGTCTCCGGCCAGTGGGGCGCCCACAAGATCACCGGCAGGCTCGGTGCGGGCACCGGCACGCTCAAGGCGACGACGGTCTCCGGCTCGATCGCCCTGCTGCGCCGCCCTCCGGGCGAGGACGAGCACCCACGGCAGGACACCCCGCCCGGCTCCGCCGGGGACGCCAACGCCGCGGACCACGTCGACACCGCAGACAAGAAGGTGCTCTGAGATGCCCCCCGTCTTCGCCCACGGCCGTCTGCGCCTCTACCTGCTCAAGCTGCTCGACGAGGCCCCCCGCCACGGGTACGAGGTGATCCGTCTCCTGGAGGAGCGCTTCCAGGGGCTGTACGCACCGTCGGCGGGCACCGTCTATCCGCGGCTGGCCAAGCTGGAGTCCGAGGGGCTCGTCACGCACACCACCGAGGGCGGCCGGAAGGTCTACGCGATCACCGACGCGGGCCGCGCCGAGCTGGCCGACCGCAGCGGGGAGCTGGCCGACCTGGAGCTGGAGATCCGTGACTCGGTCGCCGAGCTGGCCGCCG
>NZ_WWIA01000010.1 GCF_009870065.1 Streptomyces sp. SID5785
GGGGGCGGGCGGCCAGCCCGAGCCGCACGAGGTCGTCGTCGTAGGCGGTGGCCAGATCGAGCCCGCGCCGCCACAGCCAGTCCTCGACCGTCTCGAAGGGCTCCTCCCGGACCAGCGCCGCGACGGCCCCGTCGAGCAGCGGGTCACCGGTGGCGGTGGGCGGCCCCGGTACGATCCGGTCGCCCTCCGCCGCGGCGGCCCCCGCGGCGGCCAGATCCAGCAGCTCGGCCCCCGCGAGCGCGAGCGACAGGTCGCCCCGGTCCACGGTGCGGCCGGCCGGCAGGTCCCGTGCGACGACGGCGAGATCCCGTGCGGTGGTGGTCATGAGCGGCTCCGGACGGTCGACGGGCGAGCGGGACGGCGACCATGAACGAGGTCACGATCAAGGGCACGTGAAGTCTCGCAGGTCCCTCGGCCCCGCGCCGCCGATCGCCGCGGCGGCCGGTCAGTCCTGCGCGAGCAGTCGCTCCCGGCACGCCGCCACGTCGAAGTCCGCCTTCGGGTACTGCGGGTCGATCTCCTCCAGGTGCTCCAGGAGCAGCCGGCTGATCGCCCAGTTCCGGTACCACTTGCGGTCCGCAGGGACGACGAACCAGGGCGCCTCGTCCGTGGAGCAGCGCTCCAGCGCGATCTCGTACGCCTCCTGGTAGGCGGGCCACAGCGCGCGGTCGTCGATGTCGCCCGGGTTGAACTTCCAGTACTTGTCCGGGTTGTCGAGCCGCTCCAGGAGACGGCGCCGCTGCTCGTCGTAGGAGATGTGCAGGAAGCACTTCACGATGGTCACGCCGTCGTCGGCGAGGGATCTCTCGAAGCGGTTGATCTGACCGTAGCGGCGGCGGATCCGGTCGCGGGGAGCGAGGTCGCGCACGCGGGCGATCAGGACGTCCTCGTACTGGGAGCGGTCGAAGATGCCGATCTCGCCCGGCTCGGGGAGCGCCTGGGCGATGCGCCACAGGAAGGGGTGCTTCAGCTCGTCCGCGGTGGGGGACTTGAACGCCCTGATGCGGCAGCCCGACGGGTTGAAGTGCCCGATGACGTGCTTGACCGTGCCGCCCTTGCCGCTGGTGTCCATGCCCTGGAGGACCAGCAGCACACGGCGCCGGTCCCCCGCGGAGCCGGCCGCCCACAGGCGTTCCTGGAGGTCCGCGAGCCGCTCGCCGAGGACGGCGGTCGCCGCGACGCCCGCCGCCTTGTCCCGCGGGCGGCCCGGGGTGGCCGCCGCGTCCACGGAGGACAGGTCGACGCGCTCGCCGCCGGGCACGCGCAGGAGGTCCCGCAGCGGGACGTGCGCCTTCTTCGCCCCGCTCTTCGCGCGCTTGCCGCTCTTCGCGTTCTTCCCGTTCTTCCCGTCGTTCCCGCTCTTCTTGTCCTGCTTCGCCACCGCGGGCCCCTTCCGGTCAGGTCCTCCGATCCTGCGCCGCGCCGGTCGGGGCCGCTACCGGACGGCCGCGCGCCCCGCCGGGGAGGGCGCGCGGCGCCCCGGTCAGTGGTGCCAGGGCCCGGTGACCGCGAACGTCGTGCCGGGCGTGTAGCAGTTCACGTACATCGTGCGGCCGTCGGGGGCGAAGGTGACCCCGGCGAACTCGCCCCACTGCGGGTCGTCGGCCGTGCCGATGTTCTGCCGGCCGCGGGCCATCGCGTAGACCTCGCCCTTGCGGGTCAGGCCGAAGACGTGCTGGGCGCCCTCGCCGTCCTCGCACACCATCAGTCCGCCGCTGGGCGCCAGGCAGATGTTGTCCGGCTCCTCGCCGGGCAGCTGGAGGTCGGTGCCGGGGCCGAAGACGATGACGAGCGTGAGACGGCGCGCGGCCGGGTCGTAGCGCCAGATCTGGCCGTAGTGGTCGGCGGCCGAGCCCTCGCGGCTGCGCGCGTACGACGACACGAAGTAGACGCAGGAGCCGCCCCAGTAGCAGCCCTCGAGCTTCTGGCCGTGCGTGATGCCCTTCGGGCCGAAGTCCTGGTTGCGGATGGGGGTCTGCGCGGCCAGCGGATCGGGGACGTCGACCCACTCGATGCCGTCGAAGGAGGTCCCGGTCTCCTGGACCGCGGACAGGTCGGGCACGCCGGGCACCCGCATCGCCTGGAGGGTGCCGCCCGCACGCAGCGAACCGAGCCCGCCCCTCGGGCGCTCCGGCAGGAACCGGTAGAAGAGCCCGAACGGTGATTCGAACGCGTCCTCGGTCTCGTACACGACGCCGCGGCGCGGGTCGATCGCGATCGCCTCGTGCTGGTAGCGGCCCATCGCGGTCAGCGGCACCGCGCCCGAGCGGTGCGGATCGGCGGGGTCGACCTCGAAGATGAAGCCGTGGTCCTTCGTGTACCCGTTCGTGCCGGCCTTGTCCTCGGTCTCCTCGCAGGTCAGCCAGGTGCCCCAGGGGGTCGGCCCGCCCGCGCAGTTGACCGCGGTGCCCGCGATGGCGACCCGCTCGGACAGCACCTCGCCGTCACGGCCGAGGGTGAGCGCCGTACAGCCGCCCTTGCCCATCGGGTCGTACGTGAGTCCGTCGACGGTCGGCACCGGGACCTTGCCCGTGTTGCGGTTCTCGTGGTTGCGCACGAGGTGGACGCGGCCGTGCCGGCCGGCGAAGGCCGACATGCCGTCGTGGTTGCTGGGGACCGGCCCCTCACCGGAGCGCAGCTGGTCGCCCTCGCGCGAGAGGACCTTGTAGCGAAAGCCCTTCGGCAGGTCGAGCAGGCCGTCCGGGTCGGGTACCAAGGGGCCGTAGCCGCTGCGGCCCTGGGCGGCGGCGGAGCCGGTGAACAGCTCGCCGAGGCTGCCGGCGAAGGCGATGCCCACCCCTGCGGCGCCGGTGCGGGCGAGCATCTGACGTCGTGTTGCGGACTGTCGTGCATCTGCGGTGCGTGACATGGGTGCAACCTCCTGCTGGCGGACAGGACTGTGACCCGGCTGTGTCTATCACGCGCCTCCAGTCACGGGAACCACGCGCGTAGCGCGCCGCACCCGTGGTCCGCCGAGACGTCAGGAGGGGGCGCTCAGCTGCCGACGAGGCTCTTCGCGTCGCGCGCCAGCGCCGTCAGCCGGGAGATCGCGCGGAAGTACTTCTTGCGGTACCCGCCGTTCAGCATCTCCTCGCTGAAGAGCTGGTCGAACGGCTCGCCGGAGGCGAGGACCGGGATCTCCCGGTCGTAGAGCCGGTCGGCGAGCACGACGAGCCGCAGCGCCGTCGACTGGTCCGGGACCGCGCTGACGTCGGTCAGGCAGACCGCCTCCAGCCGGTCGGTCAGGGCGCCGTAGCGGCTGGGGTGCACGCGCGCGAGGTGCTCGAGCAGCTGCGGGAAGTCGTCGAGCGAGGCGCCCTCGGTGGCGTACGCCGCCTTGGTGACCTGCTCCTCGGAGTACGGGGGCGGGGCGTCGGGCAGCCCGCGGTGGCGGTAGTCCTCGCCGTCGATGCGCAGCGGGCGGAAGTGCGCGGACAGGCCCTGGATCTCGCGCAGGAAGTCCGCGGCGGCGAAGCGGCCCTCGCCGAGCTTGCCGGGCAGCGTGTTCGACGTGGCGGCGAGGGCCACGCCCGCGTCGACCAGCTTGCCGAGCAGGGTGGACACGAGCACCGTGTCGCCCGGGTCGTCCAGCTCGAACTCGTCGATGCACAGCAGCCAGTGGTCGCTCAGGGTCTTCACGGTCTGCTGGAAGCCGAGCGCGCCCACCAGGTTGGTCAGCTCGACGAACGTGCCGAACGCCTTCTGCTCCGGCGCGGCGGGCGTCGCGTGCCAGAGCGAGGCGAGCAGGTGGGTCTTGCCGACGCCGTATCCGCCGTCCAGGTAGACGCCGCGCGGGGCGCTCGGGGCGACGGCGGTCTTGCGGCCGAGCCCGAAGAGCCCGCGCCGCTTCCCGGCGCCGGAGGCGTGCGCCCCGCCGAGCCCGGCGGCGAAGGAGCCGAGGACCTGCACGGCCGTGGTCTGGCTCGGCTGGTTCGGATCCGGGATGTACGTGTCGAAGCGGGCCGAGCTGAAGCGCGGCGGCGGCACCATCTCGGCGACCAGGCGCTCCGCGGGGACGTGCGGCTCGCGGGCGCACAGGGACAGCGGGGCCGCGTCGGCTATGGGGGCGAGACCCGCACGGCGGGTCGCTGCTGCTTCGGTGGAGGACGACACAACTCGTGAGTCTAGAACGCGTGCCAGACTGCATCCATGCGACGCCTGTTCCCTGTGACGTACGAAACAGCAGATCACCAGGGCCGGGAGGGGCGGGGCGGCCCGGCGGGCGACGCGTGGGGCCTCGACGCGCTCGCCGACGCCTACGCCTATCCCGAGACGCCCGAGGACCAGGCGTGGCTGCGGGCCAACATGGTCTCCTCGCTGGACGGCGCGGCCCAGCACGACGGCCGCTCCCAGCCCCTCTCGTGCCCCTCCGACATGCGGATCTTCGGCACCCTGCGCGGGCTCGCCGACGTCGTGCTCGTCGGGGCCGAGACGGTGCGTCTCGAGGGGTACCGGCCGGCCCGGGCCCGGGAGGCCTTCGCCGCGCGCCGGGCCGCCGCGGGCCAGGGCGCCGCCCCGGCGATCGCGGTGGTGACCGCCACCCTCGATCTGGACTTCGCGCTGCCGCTGTTCACCGAGCCGCTCGTCCCGACGTACGTGCTCACGGGCGCGGGGGCGGCGCCCGAACGGGTGGAAGCGGCGCGCCGGGCGGGTGCCGAGGTGCTGGTCGCGGGCGAGGGCCGGGCCGTGGACCCGCGGCGGGCGGTGGAGCTGCTGGCGGAGCGCGGCCACCGGCGGCTGCTCACGGAGGGCGGCCCGCGGATGCTCGGTCAGTTCGTGGCCGCACAGGTGCTCGACGAGCTGTGCCTGACGCTGGCGCCGATGCTCGCGGCGGGGGATGCGCAGCGCATCGCGGGTGGTTCCGCTCTTGTCGTGCCGGAACGTTTCGACCTGGTATCTCTCCTGGAAGAGGACGGATTCCTCTTCAGTCGGTACCAGAGGCGCCGACACTCCCCGGAATGAGTCGTTCCGTTTAGCTTCTGCTGGGCACACTAAAACTCGCAGACCCCGTGCGGCCACGGGGCAGGATGGTTTCAGCAGTCCCCAGTGACCGCCCGCGGGCGGTCACGGTAGGAGAGAAGGGCACGCGTCGTGTTCACGAGCGTATTGATGATCGAGAAGGCTCTGACGTCCGCCGACGTGGAGTTCGTCACGACCCTGCACGGCGACGAAGAGGTCTCCTTCCACGTGCTGCTCCAGCCCCGCGGCGATCAGGCGGACCGCCTGCTGCGGGCCATCGACGACGTCGCGATGGGCGAACTGGACGAGGCGGCGAGAGAACGCGACGTCCCCGAGGGGGACGAGGCCAAGGAACCCGGCGGGCAAGCCCTGGAGGTGTCCCTCACCGCCCTGCACCAGGCCGGCTGCGCGGCGGAGGGCCGGCTCATCGAGGACCACCCGCTCGACGCGCTGAAGGGCCTGGTCGACGAGGTGAAGGCGGACGAGGTCATCGTCCTGACCGACCCGCACTACGTCGAGGAGTTCTTCCACCGGGACTGGGCCTCGCGCGCCCGGCACAAGGTCGGCGTACCCGTCCTGAAGCTCTTCTCGTACAACAAGGCGTAGCCTCCCCGCCCCGCGATGCGGAGCGTGCCCGGTCCAGGCAATAGGCTGGGCCCGCTCCGCGGTCACGCAGACCGCGCGGCGGCACATCCGAGGACTTCAGGGGAGACACACCTATGGCACCGGGCCTTCCTACCGCCATGGACCGACCGCACTTCATCGGCATCGGCGGCGCCGGAATGTCGGGCATCGCCAAGATCCTCACCCAGCGCGGCGCCCGCGTCGCCGGCAGCGACGCCCGCGAGTCCGCCACCGCCGAGGCCCTGCGCGCGCTCGGCGCCACCGTCCACATCGGGCACGACGCCACGCACGTCGCCCCCGACACGACCGCGATCGTGGTCTCCTCCGCCATCCGCGAGGACAACCCCGAGCTGGCCCGCGCCGTGGAGCTCGGCATCCCCGTCGTGCACCGCTCCGACGCCCTCGCCGCCCTCATGGACGGGCTGCGCCCCATCGCGGTGGCCGGCACCCACGGCAAGACCACCACCACGTCGATGCTCGCGGTGTCCCTGTCCTCCCTGGGCCTGAACCCCTCGTACGCGATCGGCGGCGACCTCGACGCCCCCGGCTCCAACGCGCTGCACGGCGAGGGCGAGATCTTCGTCGCCGAGGCCGACGAGTCCGACCGCAGCTTCCACAAGTACGCGCCGGAAGTCGCGATCATCCTCAACGTCGAGCTCGACCACCACGCCAACTACGCGTCGATGGACGAGATCTACGACTCCTTCGAGACCTTCACCTCGAAGATCGTCCCCGGCGGCACCCTGGTGATCGCCGCCGACCAGGCGGGCGCGGTCGAGCTCACCCGCCGCATCCGCGACACGACCTCCCTCAAGGTCGTCACCTACGGCGAGTCGGAGTCCTCCGACATCCGCATCCACAAGATCACCCCGCGCGGCCTCACCAGTGAGGTGACGGTTCTGCTCGACGGCAAGCTGCTCACCTTCACCGTCTCGGTCCCCGGCCGCCACTACGCGCACAACGCGGTCGCCGCCCTCGCGGCCGGCGTCGCCCTCGGCGTCCCCGCCCGCAACCTCGCCTCCGCCCTGAAGGCGTACACCGGCGTCAAGCGCCGCCTCCAGCTCAAGGGCGAGGTGAACGGCGTGCAGGTCATCGACTCCTACGCCCACCACCCCACCGAGATGACGGCCGACCTCGAGGCCATGCGCTCCGCCGCCGGCGACGCCCGCCTCCTCGTCCTCTTCCAGCCGCACCTCTTCTCCCGCACCCAGGAGCTCGGCAAGGAGATGGGCGACGCCCTGGCCCTCGCCGACGCCTCCGTCGTCCTCGACATCTACCCCGCCCGCGAGGACCCGATCCCCGGCATCACCAGCGCCCTGATCATCGACGCGGCCCGGGCCGCGGGCGCCGACGTCCAGGCCGCGGCCGACAAGGACGCCGCCGTCGCCGCGATCGCGGGAATGGCCAAGCCCGGTGATCTCGTTCTCACCATGGGCGCGGGCGACGTCACGGACCTCGGCCCGCGGATCCTGAGCCACCTGGAGGGATGAGGCACATGTCGTACGACGTCGAGAAGCCGGACGAGCAGTGGCGCGAGGAGCTGAGCCCGGCGGAGTACGCGGTACTGCGCCAGGCCGGCACCGAGCCCGCCTTCACCGGCGAGTACACGGACACGAAGACGCAGGGCGTCTACTCCTGCCGGGCCTGCGGCGCGGAGCTCTTCACGTCCACCGAGAAGTTCGAGTCGCACTGCGGCTGGCCGTCCTTCTACGACCCGAAGGACAACGCGGCCGTCGAGCTGATCGAGGACCGCTCCCACGGCATGGTCCGCACCGAGGTGCGCTGCTCCCGCTGCGGCTCCCACCTGGGCCACGTCTTCGAGGGCGAGGGCTACCCCACGCCGACGGACCAGCGCTACTGCATCAACTCGGTCTCGCTGCGCCTGGAGCCGGCCGCCGACTGACCCGGCCCGCCGTCACCGGGGCGCGCGACCGCTCCCCGGACGATCCCGCCCGGCCATCCTCCGGATGACGCCGGGCGGGATCGCCGCGTTCCGGGCCGCGTCCCCGGCCA
>NZ_WWIA01000096.1 GCF_009870065.1 Streptomyces sp. SID5785
GCCCAGTCGGGCAGCCTGTTGACGCCCCGCAGGTACGTACTGAGTTCGGGCGGCAGTCCGGCCGGCAGCGGGTCGTCGTTGTCCACCCACGACGCCATCGCCGCGTTGACCGCGGGTACCTGCCCGCTCTCGATGAGGGAGACGAGGAGCCGGTCGACCTCGTCGTCCCACACATACGCCGGATCGGTGCCCGTGCCGGTCCCCGCGACGGACGCGGACGCCGGCCAGGCCCACGCCCCGGTCGCGGTGCCCGCGCCCACCACGCCGAGCGCGACACCGAGCGACAGTACTTTTCTGCGGCTGGGATTCTCCATTTACCTGCTCGCTCTCCTGGTCGGTCAGGCGACTCAACAAGCATGTGGATGGCGGGTGTTGACTGGCCCGCCGTGCTCGAGAGCCTTGTTCCAGGATGTGATTTTCGATTAACATAGCGAGGTGCACCGCCGTCGACAAGGGCAGTGACGGACCGGCGCACGGCACCCGGTGCGCACCAGTCCCGTACGACGGAGGAGCCCGTATGACGACGGATCAGGAACCGCCCCGCGCACCGGACGGCCCCGCCCCCGCCGACGCCGCCGGTCCCGGTGCGAGCCCCGCGAGCGCCCGGCCCGGCTGGATCACGGACGCGCTGACCGGGCAGTGGTGCGGCTGGGTGTGCCACGGCGCGTCGGGGACCGGCCCTGACGGGGGCGCCGCGACGCTGACCGCGCTCGCCCCCTTCGACGGCGCCCCGACCGCCGCCGTGCCCGCCTCGGCGCCTCAGGACGTCGCCGCGGCGGCCGCCCGGGCCCGGACG
>NZ_WWIA01000898.1 GCF_009870065.1 Streptomyces sp. SID5785
ACGGCCGTGGCGCGCGGTGACCTGTCGCAGAAGATCGACGTGGACGCGCGCGGCGAGATCCTCGAGCTGAAGAACACGCTCAACACGATGGTGGACCAGCTCTCCGCGTTCGCGGAACAGGTGACCCGGGTCTCCCGCGAGGTGGGTACGGACGGCATTCTCGGCGGTCAGGCCGAGGTGCAGGGTGTGTCGGGTACGTGGAAGGACCTGACGCAGTCCGTGAACGGCATGGCGAACAACCTGACGCTTCAGGTGCGCAACATCGCCGAGGTCACTACAGCTGTAGCGCGCGGTGACCTGTCCAAGAAGATCACCGTCGACGCCAAGGGCGAGATCCTCGAACTGGTCACCACGGTCAACACGATGGTGGACCAGCTGTCTTCGTTCGCCGAGCAGGTGACCCGGGTGGCCCGCGAGGTGGGCACCGAGGGCCAACTGGGCGGCCAGGCACGGGTTCCGGGCGTCACCGGCATCTGGAAGGACCTGAGCGACAACGTCAACCTGATGGCCAACAACCTGACCATGCAGGTGCGCAACATCTCCCAGGTGGCCGCGGCCGTCGCCAACGGCGACCTGACCCGCACGGTCACCATCGAGGCGCGCGGTGAGGTCGCCCAGCTCGCCGACACGTTCAACACGATGGTGAAGACGCTGAGTTCGTTCGCCGACCAGGTCACCAAGGTGGCCCGCGAGGTGGGCACGGACGGCATCCTCGGCGGCCAGGCACGCGTACCGGGCGTCTCCGGTACGTGGAAGGACCTGACGGAGTCCGTGAACGGCATGGCGTCGAACCTGACCGGCCAGGTGCGCAACATCGCGATGGTCACGACGGCCATCGCCAAGGGCGACCTGACCAAGAAGATCGACATCGACGCGCGCGGTGAGATCCTGGAGCTGAAGACGACCATCAACACGATGGTCGACCAGCTGTCGTCCTTCGCCGAGGAAGTCACCCGCGTGGCCCGCGAGGTGGGCACGGAGGGGCAGCTGGGCGGACAGGCACGCGTGCGGGACGTCGACGGCACGTGGCGCGACCTGACGGAGTCCGTGAACGAGATGGCCGGGAACCTGACCCGTCAGGTGCGCGCCATCGCGGCCGTCGCCACGGCGGTGACCCGCGGCGACCTCAACCTCAAGATCGACGTCGACGCCGCGGGCGAGATCCAGGTCCTGCAGGACAACATCAACAAGATGATCTCGAACTTGCGCGACACCACGATCGCCAACGAGGAGCAGGACTGGCTCAAGGGCAACCTGGCGCGCATCTCGGGCCTGCTCCAGGGCCGCCGCGACCTCGACGACGTGGCCTCGCTGATCATGAGCGAACTGACGCCCGTCGTGTCCGCGCAGCACGGTGCGTTCTTCCTCGCGCTGCCGCTCGACGACGGCGCCGAGGGCGCGATGGCCCCGGAGGACGCGTACGAGCTGCGCATGCTGGGCAGTTACGGCTACTCCATGGGGTCCATGCCGACCTCGTTCCGGCCCGGTGAGACGCTCATCGGGACGGCGGCCCAGGAGCGGCGCACGATCCTCGTGGACAACGCGCCGAGCGGCTACCTGAAGATCGCCTCCGGTCTCGGTGAGGCACCGCCGGCCCAGGTCATCGTGATCCCCGTGCTGTTCGAGGCCACGGTGCTCGGTGTGATCGAGCTGGCGTCCTTCACGCCGTTCACGCAGATCCAGAAGGACTTCCTGAACCAGATCGCCGAGATGATCGCGACGAGCGTCAACACGATCTCGGTCAACTCCAAGACCGAGGTGCTGCTGAAGCAGTCGCAGGAGCTGACCGAGCAGCTGCGGGAGCGTTCGGCGGAGCTGGAGAACCGGCAGAAGGCTCTCCAGGTGTCCAACGCCGAGCTGGAGGAGAAGGCCGAGCTCCTGGCGCGCCAGAACCGCGACATCGAGGTGAAGAACACCGAGATCGAGGAGGCCCGCCAGGTCCTGGAGGAGCGCGCCGAGCAGCTCGCGGTGTCGATGCGGTACAAGAGCGAGTTCCTCGCCAACATGTCGCACGAGCTGCGCACACCGCTCAACTCGCTGCTCATCCTCGCCAAGCTCCTCGCGGACAACGCGGACGCGAACCTGACGCCCAAGCAGGTCGAGTTCGCGGAGACCATCCACGGGGCGGGCTCGGACCTGCTGCAGCTCATCAACGACATCCTGGACCTGTCGAAGGTCGAGGCGGGCAAGATGGACGTGTCGCCGACCCGCATCGCTCTGGTGCAGCTCGTCGACTACGTGGAGGCGACGTTCCGGCCGCTGACCGCGGAGAAGCAGCTGGACTTCTCCGTCAGGGTGTCGCCGGAGCTGCCCACCACGCTGCACACCGACGAGCAGCGTCTCCTCCAGGTGCTGCGCAACCTGCTCTCCAACGCGGTGAAGTTCACCGACTCCGGGGCCGTGGAGCTCGTCATCCGGCCCGCCGGCGGCGACGTACCCCACGCGATCCGTGAACAGCTCCTGGAAGCGGGCTCGTTGCAGGACGCGGACGCCGACCTGATCGCCTTCTCGGTGACCGACACGGGCATCGGTATCGCGGCCAGCAAGATGCGCGTCATCTTCGAGGCGTTCAAGCAGGCCGACGGCACGACGAGCCGCAAGTACGGCGGCACGGGTCTGGGCCTGTCCATCAGCCGGGAGATCGCCCGCCTGCTGGGCGGCGAGATCCACGCGGCGAGCGAGCCCGGGCGCGGCTCCACGTTCACGCTGTACCTGCCGCTGCACCCCAGTGAGCTGCCGCCCCAGGGGTACGCGCAGCTCGCGCCCTCCGTGGAGCCGGGCCGCCCGCTCGCCCTGGAGGCCGCGCCGGAGCCCGCCGAGGTGGACACCCCGGCCGAGGCGACGTCGTACCAGGAGACGTCGTTCCAGGAGACGCAGAGCGGGGCCGCAGCGCTGTTCAGGCGCCGTCGCAGGCAGTCCGCCGCACCGTAGGCGGGCACCTCGCTGCCGGCGCGCTCACGGGCCGCTGAGCAGTCCGGCCGGGAGGCGTTCGACGGCGCGGACGACGAGAGCGTGCCCAAGCCGCGGCGCTCGTTCCACTTCGGTGGCGAGAAGGTCCTCATCGTCGACGACGACATCCGCAACGTGTTCGCGCTGACCAGCGTCCTCGAGCAGCACGGCCTGTCGGTCCTGTACGCCGAGAACGGGCGTGAGGGCATCGAGGTCCTCGAGCAGCACGACGACGTGACGGTCGTTCTGATGGACATCATGATGCCGGAGATGGACGGCTACGCGACGACGACGGCGATCCGGAGGATGCCGCAGTTCGCCGGGCTGCCGATCATCGCGCTCACCGCCAAGGCGATGAAGGGCGACCGGGAGAAGGCCATCGAGTCCGGTGCGTCCGACTACGTGACGAAGCCGGTCGATCCCGATCACCTGCTGGCCGTGATGGAGCAGTGGATGCGGGGTGAGTGACCGGAAACCGGAACATTCACGTGGACTTGCTGACTGACTGTGTTCGATCTCGTGTAGAAGTGCGGGAACCGGGGAACCTTCTGGTCTCCCGCTACGTTTCTGCTACGTGCACAGTGACATCGCGGTGACAGGGTGTGGCGACAGGCGGGGTGCGGCTACCATGACCGGCACAAGGACGGGCGGCGCAAGGGAGTCGTTCCCCGGGGCGGCGACAGGAGCCTCCCCGAGTCCTGCGGACAGGGGCGGCCCCATGCCGGGGCGAGGAGGGCGGGCCATGGTGCAGAAGGCCAAGATCCTCCTGGTCGATGACCGGCCGGAGAATCTGCTGGCGCTGGAGGCCATTCTCTCCGCGCTCGATCAGACGCTGGTGCGGGCATCGTCCGGGGAGGAAGCGCTCAAGGCACTGCTCACGGACGATTTCGCGGTCATTCTGCTGGACGTCCAGATGCCTGGGATGGACGGTTTCGAAACCGCCGCGCACATCAAGCGCCGTGAGCGGACACGCGACATCCCGATCATCTTTCTCACCGCGATCAACCACGGGCCGCACCACACCTTCCGGGGGTACGCGGCGGGTGCGGTGGACTACATCTCGAAGCCCTTCGACCCGTGGGTGCTGCGCGCCAAGGTCTCGGTCTTCGTCGAGCTGTACATGAAGAACTGCCAGCTGAGAGAGCAGGCGGCGCTGTTGCGGCTCCAGCTGGAGGGCGGCGGCAAGGCCGTCGGCGACGGCGACACCAAGGAGCCCGCAGGGCTGCTCGCCGAGCTGTCGGCGCGGCTCGCGGCCGTCGAGGAGCAGGCGGAGGCGCTCTCCAAGCAGCTCGACGACGACGCGGCGGACGCGGCGGCGGTGGCCACGGCCGCCCATCTGGAGCGCAAGCTGACCGGTCTGCGCAGAGCGCTGGACGCGCTGGAGCCCGGCACGGGAAGCGGCGCGCCGAGCCTGCCCTCGCAGAACTGAGACGCCGAGCGGCCCTTGAGGCCGCGTCAGCTCACGGCGTGTCAGTTCGCGACACGAACGGGTGAAGCAGTGGGCACACGTGTCCCAGGTCGCCCTCCCCGGTAACCTCACACCCATGGCCCCACGTCCCGCAGCCAAGAAGTCGCCCGCGAAGAAGGCGGCCGCGCCGACCAAGGCTCCGGCGAAGAAGGCCCCTGCGAAGAAGGCGCCCGCCAAGAAGCCGGCGGCCAAGAAGGCGCCCGCCAAGAAGTCCGCGGCGAAGAAGCCCGCACCCAAGCCGGCGCCCAGTCCCACGGGCGGCCTCTACAAGGTCGTGCGCGCCCTGTGGCTCGGCGTCGCGCACAGCGTGGGCGCGATGTTCCGCGGCATAGGGCGAGGGGCGAAGGGGCTCGACCCGGCGCACCGCAAGGACGGACTGGCACTGCTCCTGCTCGGCGTCGCACTGATCTGCGCCGCCGGTACCTGGTCCAACCTCCGCGGTCCCGTCGGCGACCTCGTCGAGATGCTGGTGACCGGCGCCTTCGGACGGCTCGACCTCCTCGTGCCGATCCTGCTCGGCATCATCGCCGTACGCCTCATCCGCCACCCCGAGAAGCCCGAGGCCAACGGGCGGATCGTCATCGGTCTGTCCGCCCTCGTCATCGGCGTCCTCGGGCAGGTCCACATCGCCTGCGGCTCGCCCGCGCGCGCCGACGGCATGCAGGCCATAAGGGACGCCGGCGGGCTCATCGGCTGGGCCGCCGCGACGCCGCTGAGCTTCACGATGACCGAGGTGCTCGCCGTCCCGCTGCTCGTGCTGCTCACCGTCTTCGGTCTCCTCGTCGTCACCGCGACGCCGGTGAACGCGATCCCGCAGCGGCTGCGCCTGCTCGGCGTGAAGCTCGGGGTCGTGCACGACGACACCCCGCTCGACGAGCCGGACGCCGACGAGTACGACGACGAGTGGCGCGAGGCCACCCCCGCGCGCGCGAAGCGACGCACCGCCGCCGCACCCGGCGAGTACGACCCGGACCGCATAGAGGAAGACGCGCTCTCCAAGCGGCGCAGGCCCCGCCGGGGCTCGGTGCAGCCCGCCATGGAGCGCCCCATGGACGCCGTGGACGTGGCCGCCGCCGCGGCCGCCGCACTCGACGGTGCCGTGCTGCACGGCATGCCGCCCTCGCCGCTCGTCGCCGACCTCACCCAGGGCGTCGGCACGGAGCGCGCGCAGGAGGACTCGTCCGCGACCGGCCTGCCGGCGCCCGTGCCGACCGCGCGCTCCAGGAAGCAGCCGCCCGCCGAGCCCGAGCCCACCCCGTCGCGGCTCGACGTGCCCGACCTGACCAAGTCGGCGCCGGACGCCCCGCGTGACCTGCCGCCCCGCGCCGAGCAGCTCCAGCTGGCCGGCGACATCACGTACGCCCTGCCGTCCCTGGACCTGCTCACGCGCGGCGGGCCCGGCAAGTCGCGCAGTGCGGCCAACGACGCCGTCGTCGACTCCCTGTCGAACGTCTTCACCGAGTTCAAGGTCGACGCGGCGGTCACCGGCTTCACCCGCGGCCCGACGGTCACGCGCTACGAGATCGAGCTCGGCCCGGCCGTGAAGGTCGAGAAGATCACCGCTCTGGCCAAGAACATCGCCTACGCGGTCGCGTCCCCGGACGTACGGATCATCAGCCCGATCCCCGGCAAGTCGGCCGTCGGCATCGAGATCCCGAACACCGACCGCGAGATGGTCAACGTGGGCGACGTGCTGCGCCTTGCGGACGCCGCCGAGGACGATCACCCGATGCTGGTCGCGCTCGGCAAGGACGTCGAGGGCGGCTACGTGATGGCGAACATCGCGAAGATGCCGCACATCCTCGTCGCCGGAGCCACCGGCTCCGGCAAGTCGTCCTGCATCAACTGTCTGATCACCTCGGTCATGATGCGGGCCACCCCCGAGGACGTCAGGATGGTCCTCGTCGACCCCAAGCGCGTCGAGCTCACCGCCTACGAGGGCATCCCGCACCTGATCACGCCGATCATCACCAACCCGAAGCGGGCCGCCGAGGCGCTCCAGTGGGTCGTGCGCGAGATGGACCTGCGCTACGACGACCTGGCGGCCTTCGGCTACCGGCACATCGACGACTTCAACGAGGCCGTCCGCACCGGCAAGCTCACGACGCCCGAGGGCAGTGAGCGGGAGCTCAAGCCGTACCCGTACCTCCTGGTGATCGTCGACGAGCTCGCGGACCTGATGATGGTCGCCCCGCGTGACGTCGAGGACGCCATCGTCCGGATCACGCAGCTCGCGCGCGCGGCGGGCATCCACCTGGTGCTCGCCACCCAGCGGCCCTCCGTGGACGTCGTCACCGGCCTGATCAAGGCGAACGTGCCGTCCCGGCTGGCCTTCGCCACGTCCTCGCTCGCCGACAGCCGGGTCATCCTCGACCAGCCGGGCGCCGAGAAGCTCATCGGCAAGGGCGACGGGCTCTTCCTGCCCATGGGGGCGAACAAGCCGACCCGTATGCAGGGCGCTTTCGTCACCGAGGACGAGATCCACGCCGTGGTGCAGCACTGCAAGGACCAGATGGCGCCCGTCTTCCGCGACGACGTCACGGTGGGCACCAAGAAGAAGAAGGAGATCGACGAGGACATCGGCGACGACCTCGAGCTGCTGTGCGCGGCGGCCGAGCTGGTCGTCTCCACCCAGTTCGGCTCGACCTCGATGCTGCAGCGCAAGCTCCGCGTGGGCTTCGCGAAGGCCGGCCGTCTGATGGACCTCATGGAGTCGCGGAACATCGTCGGACCGAGCGAGGGTTCGAAGGCTCGTGACGTTCTTGTGAAGCCTGACGAGCTGGACGGAGTGCTCGCGGTGATCCGTGGGGAGGCTCAGTCCTGAGGATGTTGCGATTTCGATATCACCCGTAAGGGAGGCGAGGGCAACCGTTTCTCTTTCCGGTACGTCAAGTTGAGCGAGAAGGGCGGTTCGCCGCCGCGCCGTCGGGTCGCCGGGCCATACCGATGGCGTACAAAGTACGACCGCCCGGTTGCCCCTCCCTTTCGTCACCCCCCTAGACTGAACCTCCAGCAGGTGGCTCACGCTCGAAAGGCGCCCCCGTGTCCATCGGCAACTCCCCTGAAGACGACCGTCCTTCGGAAGACCACGTTTCCCCCCAGGACGACGCCCGGCCCTCGATCGGGCGCGTCCTTCAGCAGGCGCGGGTCGACGCCGGCCTCTCGGTCGACGAGATCAGCCAGTCGACCCGGGTGCGGATCCCGATCGTGCAGGCCATCGAGCTGGACGACTTCTCGCGCTGCGGCGGGGACGTGTACGCCCGCGGCCACATCCGCACGCTGGCGCGCGCCGTGGGCGTCGACCCGGAGCCCCTGCTCGAGCAGTACGGCGCCGAGCACGGCGGGCCGGTCGCGCCCACCCCCGCCACGCCCCTGTTCGAGACCGAGCGCATCCGCTCCGAGCCGCGCCGGCCGAACTGGACGGCGGCCATGGTCGCCGCCATCGTCGCGGTGATCGCCTTCGTCGGATACACGGCGGTCGGCGGTGGCGACGACGGGGACAGCCAGCAGGCCGCCGAGGGCTCCACGCCCTCCACCAGCAAGCCCGCACCGAAGCCGAGCCACAGCGAGAAGCCGGCCGAGCCCAAGCCCGACCCCTCCGACAGCGCGATCGCGGCGGCCCCGCAGGACAAGGTCACCGTCAAGATCAGCGCGCCGGACGGCCGCAGCTGGATCTCCGCGAAGGATCACAACGGACGCATCCTGTTCGACGGCCTCCTCGAGCAGGGCCAGTCCAAGACCTTCCAGGACAGCCAGAAGGTCGATCTGGTGCTGGGCGACGCGGGCGCGATCCAGCTCTTCGTGAACGGCAAGCAGATCGAGGACGAGTTCCAGCCCGGCCAGGTCGAGCGGCTCACCTACACCAAGGGAGACCCGGAAGTCGGCTGACCGCTGACCTCGGCGATCTTCCGGTAACCCTCCCGGCGAGGGCTGTCCGCGGGACGAAGTAGTCTTGAGTCCATGCCCGAACGCCGTACCGTCGCACTCGTCACCCTTGGCTGCGCCCGTAACGAGGTGGACTCGGAGGAGCTCGCAGGCCGCTTGGAGGCGGACGGCTGGGAGCTCGTCGAGGACGCCGAGTCGGCCGATGTCGCCGTCGTCAACACCTGCGGTTTCGTCGATGCCGCGAAGAAGGACTCCGTCGACGCCCTCCTGGAAGCCAATGACCTCAAGGGTCACGGCAGGACCCAGGCCGTCGTCGCCGTCGGCTGCATGGCCGAGCGGTACGGCAAGGAGCTCGCCGACGCCCTGCCCGAGGCCGACGGAGTGCTCGGCTTCGACGACTACGAGGACATCTCCGGCCGCCTCCAGACGATCCTGTCCGGCGGCAGCGTGGAGGCCCACGCCCCGCGCGACCGGCGCAAGCTGCTGCCGATCAGCCCGGCCGAGCGCCAGGAGGCCGGCTCCGGCATCGCACTGCCCGGACACGCGCCCGTGGACCTCCCGGACGGCATCGCGCCCGCATCCGGCCCCCGCGCGCCCCTGCGCCGCAGGCTGGACGGCGCGCCCGTCGCCTCCGTGAAGCTGGCCTCCGGCTGCGACCGGCGCTGCTCCTTCTGCGCCATCCCCTCGTTCCGCGGCTCCTTCATCTCCCGCCGCCCCAGCGACGTGCTCAACGAGACGCGCTGGCTCGCCGAGCAGGGCGTCAAGGAGGTCATGCTGGTCTCCGAGAACAACACGTCGTACGGCAAGGACCTCGGTGACATCCGGCTCCTGGAGTCGCTGCTGCCCGAGCTCGCCGACGTCGACGGGATCGAGCGGGTGCGGGTCAGCTACCTGCAGCCGGCCGAGATGCGCCCCGGCCTGATCGACGTGCTCACCGGCACCGACAAGGTCGTCCCGTACTTCGACCTCTCCTTCCAGCACTCCGCGCCGGGTGTGCTGCGCGCGATGCGCCGCTTCGGCGACACGGACCGCTTCCTGGAGCTCCTGGAGACCATTCGGAGCAAGGCGCCGCAGGCAGGCGCCCGCTCGAACTTCATCGTCGGCTTCCCCGGCGAGTCCGAGGCCGACCTGGCCGAGCTGGAGCGCTTCCTCAACGGCGCGCGCCTCGACGCCATCGGCGTCTTCGGCTACTCCGACGAGGACGGCACCGAGGCCGCCACGTACGACAACAAGCTGGATCAGGACGTCGTCGCCGAGCGCCTCGCGCGCGTGTCGCGCCTCGCCGAGCAGCTGGTGTCGCAGCGCGCCGAGGAGCGCGTCGGCGAGACGGTCCACGTCCTCGTCGAGTCCGTGGACGACGAGGACGGCGTCCTCGGCCGCGGCGCCCACCAGGCCCCCGAGACCGACGGACAGGTGCGGCTCACGGGCGGCGAGGGTCTTGCGGTCGGCCGTATGGTCGAGGCAAAGGTGGTCGGCACCGAGGGAGTGGACCTCGTCGCCGAGCCGCTGGACTGTACTGAGGAGGCGGGCAGATGACGGGAGTCCCGGCATCCGCCGCGGGCGGGTCCGGCAGGCCGGCGCCCGGCGGCAAGCTGGGGGCCGTGGCCGTCGATCAGGCCAGCCTGTGGAACATCGCCAACATCCTGACCATGATCCGGCTGCTCCTGGTGCCGGGCTTCGTGGCCCTCCTGCTCGCCGACGGCGGCTACGACCCCGTCTGGCGGGCCTGGGCGTGGGCCGCCTTCGCCGTCGCCATGATCACCGACGTCTTCGACGGCCACCTGGCGCGCACGTACAACCTCGTCACCGACTTCGGGAAGATCGCCGACCCCATCGCGGACAAGGCGATCATGGGCGCCGCCCTGATCTGCCTCTCGTATCTCGGTGACCTGCCGTGGTGGGTGACGGGCGTCATTCTCGGCCGTGAGCTCGGCATCACCCTGCTGCGCTTCGTCGTGATCCGGTACGGGGTCATCCCGGCCAGTCGCGGCGGCAAGATGAAGACCCTCGCGCAGGGCACCGCGGTCGGCATGTACGTGCTCGCGCTGACCGGGCCGCTGGCCACCTTCCGCTTCTGGGTGATGGCGGTCGCGGTCGTCCTCACCGTCGTGACCGGCCTCGACTACGTGCGCCAGGCCGTCGTGCTGCGCCGCGCGGGACTGGCGGAGGCCGCGCAGGCCTCGGCCGCGTCCCAGGCCGCCGCCGGGGCGTCGTCCCCGTCGTCGGCAGCTTCCCCGGAGGCGTCCTCCTCCGGGGCGGCCCCCTCGGCGGAGACAGCCGAGAAGTGACGGACGACGCGGCCGAGGCGCTGCGGCTCCTGCGCGAGCGCGGGGAGACTCTCGCCGTGGCGGAGTCGCTGACCGGCGGCCTGGTCGCCGCGGAGCTCGTGGCCGTGCCCGGCGCCTCGAAGGCGCTGCGCGGCTCCGTCACCGCCTACGCGACCGAGCTGAAGCATCTGATCCTCGGCGTCGACGCGCGGCTCCTGGACGCGCACGGAGCCGTCCACCCCGAGGTGGCGCTCCAGATGGCGGACGGGGTGCGCACCGCGCTGGGAGCCGACTGGGGCATCGCCACGACCGGCGTCGCGGGCCCGGAGCCGCAGGACGGCCGGCCGGTCGGCACCGTCTACGTGGCGGCCGTGGGGCCCGCCGGAGAGGCCTTCGCGGGGCAGCGGAATTTCGCTGGTAGCCGCAAAGTGCTCGAGCTGCGGTTGAACGGCGACCGGGCGGAAATCCGTAGGGAGAGTGTACGGAGCGTGCTCGGGCTGCTCGTGGAAGAGCTGGTCGGAGCACCTGCGGGCGACGCCGGAGCGAATGCGCGGACACAGGATACGGAACAGAACGGGGGGTTCTGATGTTTACAGCCCTGAGTGAACACGACATCGCTCCCCGCACGGCCGCCGCACGAGGCGGTACGGTGGGGCGAGAAGGATGCGGCTACGCGGTCCGAGGAGGGAGCCACCGATGATTCTGCTCCGTCGCCTGCTGGGTGACGTGCTGCGTCGGCAGCGCCAGCGCCAGGGCCGTACTCTGCGCGAAGTCTCCTCGTCCGCCCGAGTCTCGCTCGGCTATCTCTCCGAGGTGGAGCGGGGGCAGAAGGAGGCTTCCTCCGAGCTGCTCTCCGCGATCTGCGACGCGCTTGACGTACGGATGTCCGAGCTGATGCGCGAGGTGAGCGACGAGCTCGCCCTCGCCGAGCTGGCCGAGTCGGCAGCAGCGGTCCCGTCGGAGCCGGTGCCCGCACCGGTTCGTCCGATGCTCAATTCCGTCTCCGTGACCGGCGTCCCGCCGGAACGGGTGACGATCAAGGCGCCTGCGGAGGCGGTCGACGTCGTAGCGGCGTAGCGGCGTAGCGCCTGCGCACTGCGTGAGATGTGCACAGAACCCCGGCCGGGCTCTCCCGGCCGGGGTTCTGTGCTGTGTCCGTACGGGCGGGTATGTGCCATCGTGGTGCATGTCCGGCGCAGGTGGCCCTCGGGGCCCGCGCGCCGTGCGGATGTGTGTCGTGTGGGCCGGCGAGGCGGAGGTGGCCATCGGTGGCGGTCGGCCGGCGGCGGATGCTGCGCTGGATACCCGCCCTGGCGCTGGGTGCGCTGTGGTGGTGGGGGGGGGGCTGCGGCTGGCCTTCGCGCCGGACGCGGGGGCCTTCGAGGGCGCGGTCGCCGCCGGGGGATGGGGACTGAGCCTGCTGCCGGTGCACGCGCTGCCGAAGTCGCGTGCGGCCGGCGTCGTCGGGGCGCCGGGGCGGCACGGGGCCCGGCGGGTGCGGACCCGGGCGCTCGGCGTCGGCCGGGAACTCGGCGGGGGAGCGTGGTCGGGGGTCACCAGGGCATGGCGACGCCTCCGTTCGGGCGGAGGATCTGGCCCGTCGTGAACGCGGACGCGTCCGAGGCCAGGTGCAGCACGGCATGGGCGACGTCCTCGGACTCGCCGACACGGCCCAGCGGGGCCATGCGGACCATCAGGGACTCGGTGTGAGCCTGGGCGCTCTCGTCGTGCCGGGTCGTCATGGGGGTGCGGATCCATCCGGGGGCGACCGCGTTGACCCGGATGCCGTGCCGGCCGACCTCGTTCGCCAGGGTCTTCGTGAGCTGCACCACCGCGGCCTTGGCCGCGCCGTAGCAGAGCAGCCCCGGGCCGCCGGTGTCCACGGCCCCCGAGGCCATCGTGACGATGCTGCCCCGCGTGCCCGAGGCGATCATGGTCCGGGCGGCCTCCTGGCATGCGTACAGCACACCCTTGAAGTTCACGGACCAGACCCGGTCGAGGTCCTCGTCCCGCGTCTCCAGGACGGGGCTGCTGTGCATGATGCCCGCGACCGCAGCCATGATGTCGAGGCGGCCCGACGTGGCGACGGCCGTGGCGACCGCGTCCGTGACCTGGCCGCGGTCGGCGACATCCACGGTGTGGATGTGGGCGGTGCCGCCGTGCTGCTTGATGAGAGTGGCCGTCTCGTGCAGGCCCTGGGTGTCACGGTCCGCGCCGTGCACGGTGGCCCCCGCCTCGGCCAGCAGCGCCGCGGTGGCGCGCCCGATGCCGCTGGCGGCTCCGGTGACGAATGCGGTGCGTCCGGTGAGGTCGTACGCCTTGACCGACATGCAAGGACGGTACGAGCGTTTCTGACGGTCCGTCAATTGGTCTGCGTGGATTGTGGTGGCCGGGCGTGTGTGTGGCGTCAGGCTGTGGGGGACGGGCCGGTCTGACAGCGGGGGCACCAGTACGTGGGGCGTTCGCGTGATCCGTCGCCCTGGTTCGCGACCCGGACCGGCGTGCGGCAGCGCAGGCACGGGCGAGGAGCGCGGCCGTAGACGAACAGCCGCTCGTCGGTACGGGCGCCGCGGCCGGTGGTGATCCGCACCGGGCGGTCCCGATTGGCTTCCAGCAGCTTCTTCGCCAGGTCGGGGATGCGCTCCGCGGTGCCCGGCGGCAACTGGTCCATCGTCTGCCAGGGGGTGACGCGGAGCAGGAAGCACAGCTCGGACTTGTAGATGTTCCCGATCCCCGCGAGGTTGCGCTGGTCGAGCAGGGCCTCGCCGAGCGGGCGGTCGGGGGTGGCGAGGAGGCGTGTGAGAGCCTCGGCCGGGTCCCAGTCCGGGCCGAGCAGGTCGGGGCCGAGGTGGCCGACGGCCTGGGACTCCTGTGCCGTGCGCAGCAGCTCGAGCACGGGGAGCCGGTACCCGACCGCCGTGTGCTCGGCGTTCCCCAGGATCGCGCGGATCTGGTGCGCGGGGCCTCCGCGCCAGCGCTCACCCGCGGCGAACACCTTCCAGGAGCCGTCCATCCGCAGGTGTGAGTGCAGCGTCAGACCGCCCTCGATCCGGGTCAGCAGATGCTTGCCGCGCGGGGTGACCTCCAGGACCGCGCGGCCCCTGAGATCGGCCGTCGCGAACCGGGGAACGCGCAGATCCGAGCGGGTGAGGACCCGGCCGGCCAGGGCGCTGTGCAGCCGTCCGGCAGCCTGGAGGACCGTGTCTCCCTCGGGCATGAGGCGTCGCCCTAGGCGTCGGCGGCCGTGATGGCGGCCGTGGCGGCGGGCGACATGGCCGGCGTGACGGTGGCTGTGACGCGTGCGCGGGTCGGTCTGGTGACGCTCAGGTCCGCGGTCGGGCCCGTCGTCCGGTCCGTCGTCCGGTCCGCGGTCGGGTTCGCAGTCCGGCCCGTCGACCGGTCCGCGGTCCGGTCCGTAGTCCGGCCCGTCGACCGGCCCGCGGTCGGGTTCGCAGTCCGGTCCGTCGGTCTGTGCGGGATGCGTTCACGCGCGCAGGCGCAGGCCGCGAGGGGTGGCATGGAAACCGGCTCCTTCCAGGAGAGGCGCGTACGGGGAGGTCAGCGCCGCTGTGCCGTTGATCCGCTCCACAGTGATGGTGCCGAGCGCGCCGGAGCGGGCCGCGTCCGCCAGCGCCTCCGCCGCGGTCGGCAGGTGTGGGTCCTCGGCGAGCCCGGCGGGGGTCGGGTCCTCGGGCCCGTCGGCCGTCGGCCAGGCCAGCAGGGTCTTTCCGCCGCGCTCCATGTAGACCGTGAGCTCGCCGTCGACCAGCACCACGAGGGACCCGGCCTTGCGGCCCGGCTTGTGCCCCGCGCCGGTCGGTGGCTCGGGCCAGGGCAGAGCCGCACCGTACGCGTTCGCCGGGTCGGATGCGGCCAGGACCAGCGCGCGGGGTGCGGCTCCACGGGGCGCCGGTGCGTCGACGGGCGCGTAGGGATCGGGGGGCGGTGCGCCGCGGTCGCGTGCGTTGGCCGCGGCGCGCAGGCGGTCCACCGCACCGTCCATGGCGAACTGCGCGGCACCGAGCCCCTCCACGACATAGCCGCGGCGCGCCTGACCGCTCTCCTCGAAGACCGACAGGATGCGGTATGTCGCGGAGAAGCCGCCCTCCACACCCTCGGCGGCGACCGCGCCACGGGTCACCACACCGTGCCGGTCGAGGAGGGTGCGGGCCAGGGCGTGCGCGCGCACCGTCGCATCGGGCTCCTGACCGGGCAGGACGGACCACCGGCCCGCGACCGTGGGCGGACCGCTGCGCGAGGTGGGCCGGGCCGCCGCGGTGAGGCCGCCGTAACGGCCGCGCGGCACCGCCCTACGCGCGCGATGCGCCGTGGAACCGGCGGTGCGGCCCGAGCCGAGCAGAGCGCGCATCGGCGCCAGTGTGTCGTTCGTCAGACGCCCCGACCAGGCCAGCTCCCACAGTGCGTCGGCCAGTTCGGGATCGGACGCCTCCGGGTGCGTCGTGGCCCGGACCTGGTCGGCGATCTGACGGAAGAACAGGCCGTACCCGCCGGACAGGGCGTCCAGGACCGAACGGTGGAGCGGTGTCGGCTCCAGCGGGTGCGGGGGCGGGAGCAGCAGCGGGGCCGAGTCGGCGAGGTAGAGGCTGACCCAGCCGTCCTTGCCGGGCAGGGAACCGGCGCCCGCCCACACCACCTCGCCGGATGCCGTCAACTCGTCCAGCATCGCCGGTGCATAGCCGCTCACGCGCGACGGCAGCACCAGCTTCTCCAGTGCCGACGCGGGCACCGAGGCGCCCTGCAACTGCTCGATCGCCCGGACCAGACCGTCGATGCCGCGCAGCCCGTGCCCGCCGACGTGCTGCCACTGCGGCAGGAACTGCGCCAGCGCGGCGGGCGGCACCGGCTCCAGCTCGTGCCGCAGCGCGGCCAGCGACCGGCGGCGCAACCGGCGCAGGACCGCCGCGTCACACCACTCCTGGCCGATGCCCGCGGGGTGGAACTCCCCCTGCACGACCCGGCCCGCGGCGGCCAGCCGCTGCAGGGCCCCCTCGGTCACCGCCGCCCCCAGACCGAAGCGCGTGGCGGCCTGCGCCGTGGTGAAGGGCCCGTGCGTGCGGGCGTACCGCGCCAGCAGGTCGCCCAGTGGGTCCTTGACCGGCTCCGTGAACGCCTCGGGGACGCCCACCGGCAGCGCCGTGCCGAGCGCGTCCCGCAGCCGCCCCGCGTCCTCGATCGCCGCCCAGTGGTCGACGCCGGCGACGCGGACGCGGATCGCGCGCCGCGCTCCGGCCAGGTCCTCGGCCCAGCCGGGCTCGGCGCCGCGCTCCGCCAACTCCTCGTCGGTGAGCGGGCCGAGCATGCGCAGCCGGTCGGCGATGCCCTCGGTGTCCTTGATCCGGCGGTCCTCCGTGCGCCACTGCAGCTCCTGCTCCAGCTCGGCCAGCACCTCTGCGTCGAGCAGCTCGCGCAGCTCGGCCTGACCGAGCAGCTCGGCCAGCAGCCGGGAGTCCAGGGACAGTGCGGCCGCACGACGCTCGGCGAGCGGCGAATCGCCCTCGTACAGGAACTGCGCCACGTAACCGAACAGCAGAGAACGCGCGAAGGGGGAGGGCTCAGGCGTGGTGACCTCCACGAGGCGCACCTTGCGGGACTCGATGTCGCCCATCAGCTCGGCGAGGCCCGGCACGTCGAAGACGTCCTGGAGGCACTCGCGCACCGCCTCGAGGACGATCGGGAAGGAGCCGAACTCGCCGGCCACCTCCAGCAGTTGCGCAGCGCGCTGACGCTGCTGCCACAGCGGGGTGCGCTTGCCGGGATTGCGCTTGGGGAGCAGCAGTGCGCGGGCCGCGCATTCCCGGAAACGGGATGCGAACAGGGCCGAGCCGCCGACCTGGTCGGTCACGAGCTGGTCGACGTCCCCCTTGTCGAAGGCGACGTCCTGCGCCCCGATGGGGGCCTGCTCCGTGTCGTACTCCAGGCCCGGCTTCGACGGCTCCTGATCCAGCAGGTCCAGGCCCATCAGATCGGCGTCCGGCAGCCTCAGCACGATTCCGTCGTCGGCGTGCATGACCTGGGCGTCCATGCCGTACTTCTCGCTGAGCCGCGCTCCGAGCGCGAGCGCCCACGGCGCGTGCACCTGGGCGCCGAAGGGGGAGTGGACCACGACCCGCCAGTCGCCCAGCTCGTCGCGGAAGCGCTCCACCACGATGGTGCGGTCGTCCGGGACGTGGCCGCACGCCTCGCGCTGCTCCGCGAGATAGGACAGCACATTGTCCGTGGCCCAGGCGTCCAGACCGGCCGCCGTGAGACGTGTGCGCGCCGCCTCCTGCTCCAGCGAGCCGACCTCCCGCAGGAACGCCCCCACCGCGCGCCCCAGTTCGAGCGGACGGCCCAGCTGGTCGCCCTTCCAGAACGGGAGCCGCCCGGGCACCCCCGGCGCGGGTGAGACGAGGACGCGGTCCCGGGTGATGTCCTCGATGCGCCAGGAACTGGTGCCCAGGGTGAACACGTCACCGACCCGGGACTCGTAGACCATCTCCTCGTCGAGCTCACCCACGCGGCCGCCGCCCTTCTTCGGGTCGGCCCCTGCGAGGAACACACCGAACAGACCGCGGTCCGGGATCGTGCCGCCCGAGGTGACGGCGAGCCGCTGCGCGCCGGGGCGCCCCGTGACGGTGCCCGCCACGCGGTCCCACACGACACGGGGACGCAGCTCGGCGAACGCGTCGGACGGATAGCGGCCGGCCAGCATGTCCAGCACACCCGTGAACGCCGACTCCGGCAGGGACGCGAACGGCGCGGCGCGGCGCACCAGAGCGAGCAGGTCGTCGACCTGCCTGCTGTCCAGGGCGGTGATCGCCACGAGCTGCTGGGCCAGGACGTCCAGCGGGTTCGCCGGGACGCGCAGGGACTCGATGGCACCCTCGCGCATGCGCTCCGTCACCACGGCCGACTGCACCAGGTCGCCGCGGTACTTCGGGAACACGACGCCCGTGGAGACCGCCCCGACCTGGTGGCCCGCGCGGCCCACCCGCTGCAGACCCGACGCCACCGAGGGCGGCGACTCCACCTGGACGACCAGGTCCACGGCGCCCATGTCGATGCCCAGCTCCAGACTGGACGTGGCGACGACCGCGGGCAGCCGGCCCGCCTTCAGATCCTCCTCCACCAGCGCACGCTGCTCCTTGGAGACCGAGCCGTGGTGCGCGCGGGCGATGACCGTCGGGGCGCCCGCGGCCGCTCCTGAGCCGCCCATCAGCTCCGCGGGGGAGTGGTCCTCGGGTAGCGCCTCGCCGGTGGTCCGCTCGTACGCGATCTCGTTCAGCCTGTTGCACAAGCGCTCCGCCAGGCGGCGGGAGTTGGCGAAGACGATCGTCGACCGGTGCGCCTCGATGAGGTCCGCGATGCGCTCCTCCACGTGCGGCCAGATCGACGGGCGCTCCGCGCCCTGCTCCGCGTCGGCGACCGGCGAGCCGCCCAGCTCCGCGAGATCCTCGACCGGCACCACGACCGACAGGTCGAACTCCTTGCCCGACGGCGGCTGGACGATCTCCACCTTGCGCTGCGGCGAGAGATAGCGGGCCACCTCGTCGACCGGACGGACCGTCGCCGACAGGCCGATCCGGCGGGCCGGGCGGGGCAGCAGCTCGTCGAGACGCTCGAGCGACAGCGCCAGATGCGCGCCGCGCTTGGTGCCCGCCACCGCGTGCACCTCGTCCAGGATCACCGTCTCGATGCCGGCCAGTGCGTCCCGCGTCGCCGACGTCAGCATCAGGAACAGGGACTCGGGGGTCGTGATGAGGATGTCCGGCGGCCGCGTGGCGAGCGCGCGGCGCTCCGCCGCGGGGGTGTCGCCGGAGCGGATGCCGACCTTCACCTCGGGCTCCGGCAGCCCCCGGCGGACCGCCTCCTGCCGGATACCCGTCAGAGGACTGCGGAGATTGCGCTCGACGTCGACCGCGAGGGCCTTCAGCGGGGACACGTACAGCACCCGGCAGCGCTTCTTCGGGTCGGCGGGCGGGGGTGTGGACGCCAGCTGGTCCAGTGCGGCGAGGAACGCGGCCAGGGTCTTCCCGGACCCGGTCGGCGCGACGACCAGCACGTCCGAGCCCGCGCCGATCGCCCGCCACGCACCGGCCTGCGCGGAGGTGGGCGCGGAGAAGGCCCCCGTGAACCAGCCGCGGGTCGCGGGGGAGAAGCCTTCGAGTGCGCCGAGCGCGCCGAGGGCGTCGGGGGCACCGTCCGTGCCGGCGCCGTCGCTGGACCTGACCATGCCCCCATCCTGCACCCCGCCACTGACATCGGCCGTGACCTGGGCAATCGTGGATCTCACGGTGAGTGACGTGCCGCAGAATGGGTCCATGGCGGGACAGGGCGAATGGGCGCGGCACTGGCAGTACGAGCGGCTGCCCGGCCTCGACCTGCTGCGCGCCCGCTACCTGCGGCACACCTTCCCCCGGCACAGCCACGAAGGCTTCGTGATCGGCGCCGTCACCGCGGGGGTCGAGGCCGTCGGAACACCCGCGGGCACGCTCCACGCCGGCCCGGGCAGCATCGTCATGATCAACCCCGAGGTGGCGCACAGCGCCAGGGCGGGCGGCCCCGACGGGTGGGCCTACGCGACGCTGTACCCGTCGGCCGAGCTCGTCGCGGAGGTCGCCGCCGAGACCAGCACGATCCGCGGCACGGTGGCCTTCGCCGAGCCCATCGTCACCGACCCGTACACGTCCGGGCTGGTCCAGAAGGTGCACCGGGCGGCGGAGCAGGGGAACGCACTGGCCGCCGACAGCCTGCTCCGGTTCGCGCTCGCCCGGATGCTGCGCGACCACGGCACCGTCCGCGCGGACCGGCCCCGCAGCACGGCCGGGGCGCTCGCCGCGGCACGCGCGCGGGACCTCCTCGAGGAGCGGATGGCCGATCCGCCGTCCCTGGACGCCCTCGCGGCGGAGCTGGGCACCAGCCCCTTCGCCCTCCTGCGCTCCTTCCGCAGCGCCTACGGGATGCCGCCGCACTCGTGGCTCACCGACGCGCGCGTCCGGGCCGCCCGTCGCCTGCTGGAGGAGGGCTCGCCTCCGGCGGTGGTCGCCGCGACGCTGGGTTTCACCGACCAACCGCACCTCAACCGGCACTTCACGCGGATCGTGGGCGTGCCCCCGGGCGCCTACCAGAAGGAGCGCGGCGAGCGCCGCCCGGAAGATGCCGGTCACCAGGGGCGCAAGAACGTACAAGACCCGGCGCCGCACCCTCTCGTACCGTCCACGACGTGGCAGCAGAACAGACAGCATCGACAGACATACGCGCGCGAGGAGGCCACCGGGTCGCGGCAGTCCCCGCGGCCGGACCCGGAGCAGAGCATGGAGCGGGCAAGCCGGACGCCGCCGTCGTCCGGGACGCCCTCGGCGTCGGCGTCGCCGTCGGACTCTCCGGCTTCGCCTTCGGAGTGACCTCGGCGGGCAGCGGCCTCACGGTGCTGCAGACCTGCGTGCTCAGCCTGCTGGTCTTCACCGGCGCCTCGCAGTTCGCTCTCGTCGGGGCGCTCGCGGGTGGTGGCAACCCCTTCACGGCGGCCGCCGGGGCGTTCTTCCTCGGTGTGCGCAATGCGTTCTACGGGCTGCGCCTGTCGCAGTTGCTCGCCCTTCCGCGCGCGGTGCGGCCGTTCGCCGCGCACTGGGTCATCGACGAGACCGCCGCCGTCTCGCTCGCACAGCGGTCACGGCGCAGCGCCCGGATCGGCTTCACGGTGACCGGCCTGACCCTGTACGTGCTGTGGAACGTGACCACCCTGCTGGGCGCCCTGGGAGCGGAGGCCATCGGCGACACCGACGCCTGGGGGATCGACGCGGCCGGCCCGGCCGTGTTCCTCGCGCTCCTTGCGCCGATGCTGAGGACGACGACGGACCGGGTGGTGGCGGGCCTCGCCGTCGTCCTGGGACTCGGTCTGCTGCCTGTGCTGCCGGCGGGGGTACCGGTCCTCGTCGCGGCCCTGGCCGCCCCGGCGGTGCTCTGGTGCGAGGGCCGCCGGCGCGGCGCACCGGACCGGGCGACTCGAGCGGATCGGACAGATCGAGTGAGCCGAGCGGGTCGCGCAGGTCGAGCAGGACAGGCGGGTCAGACGGGTCAGGCGGGTCATGACGGGAAAGAGGGAGGGCACCGGTGAACTTCTGGATCGCCATCGCGGTGACCGCTGTCGGGTGCTACGCGGTCAAGCTCATCGGCCTGCTCGTGCCGGCCGGCGCCCTGGAACGCCCTGTGGTGAAGCGCCTGTCGGCGCTGCTCCCGGTGGCCCTGCTCGCCGCCCTCACGGCCCAGCAGACCTTCGCCGACGGGCGGGTCCTGGTGCTCGACGCGAAGGCCGCAGGACTCGCCGCGGCTGCCGTGGCCCTCGTGCTGCGCGCCCCGTTCCTGGTCGTCGTGGCGGCGGCCGTCGTGATCACGGCGGGGATGCGTGCCCTGACCGGATGAGGACGAGCGACGAAGCGAGCCACCGGGCGGGTGACGAGAGGTGAGCCACCGGGCAGGTGACGAGCGGAGCGTCACACGGTGCGGCCATGGGCACGCAGTGTGCGCAGCGCCTCGATGGTCACCAGGGGGCGCGCTTCCAGGACGACCGCAGGCGACCACTGCCGCCAGGTGACCGGCCACCCTCCGTCCTCCTGCTGCGCGCTCGCCAGGTGATCCAGGGAGAGCGACATCTCCTCGTCGGTGAACCACGCGCGTGCCAGCGAGTCCGGCGCCTTCGCGAAGTCGTGCGGGAAGTGGTGCTCGCCCGGCGCGTAACCGGGCGCCACCGGGTACGTGTCACGCTGCGCCGGGTCGAGCACGGCGAGGCGCTGCTCGCGCACCAGACGCCCAAGCCGGCCGGCGGCGGTACGCGCGCGTGCCCGGTCCGGGACGCCGTCCAGGAAGGCGACCGCCGCCTCGATCTCGTACGGGTGCGAGGCCTCCAGGGCGTCGACGGCCGACCAGCAGAACTCGGTGGCCCGGAACAGCCATGCGTGCCACACCTCATTGCCGTGCAGAAGCCCGACCACAGGACCGGTGGCGAGCAGCTCGCTCGGAGGGTCGTCGACCACGGGGACGAACGGTGCGTGCGGATAGGCCCGCTGCCCGGGGACCACCGCGGGAAGTGCCCCGTCCGCCGTGGAGACGGCGGTGAGATAGCGGCAGACGCGCTCCGCACGCTGCCCCGAGCAGCGTCCGATCATGTCCAGGACGCGTAGCGCGTGCCCGGTGTGCAGCGGCTGGCTGAGCGGGCCGCGCAGGTCGGGCTCGAGCGCGTAGCCGTAGCCGCCGTCCGCCGTCCGATAGGCGTCCAGGGCGCATTCGACGGCGTCGGCCGACGCGGCGGACGGGCCCGCAAGGAAGTGATGTGCGAAGCGGCGCTGTTCCAGGACGCGCGCCGTCGACCAGACGAAGGCCTCGGCACGCGCGAGCGGTGAACGCGCCGAGGGAGACGAGGGGAGTGGGGATGCTCCGTTTTCGGCCATGGATCCGACCGTAGGGGGCGTGGAGCGGACGGCAAGCGCCCCGGGCCCGGCTGCACTCTCAGGAGCGGGATACTGGAGGCATGCGGTTGACGGTCTTCTGGCAGCTAATGGCGGATCACTTCGGGTCCGGGTACGCCGACACGTTCGCGCGCGACCACGTGATGGCGGGGCTCGGCGGGCGCACGGTCCACCAGGCGCTCGACGCGGGGTGGGAGGCCAAGGACGTCTGGCGCGTGGTGTGCACCACGATGGACGTACCGGCAGAGAAGCGCTGACCCGGTGACGGACCGGGGGCGGCCACCGGCGGTCGGTGGCGTGGGCGACACTGGCACCGTGGCAGCGACAGACGAGACCCTCCAGACGGCGGCCGACGCCGCACCGCCCGGCGCGACGCCCCCTGTGGCCCCTGCCGGACAGGCCCCGCGCGCGGGCATGCCGCGCTGGCTGCCGCGCGCCATGGTGCTCGCGCTCACCCTCATCGCCTGTTTCCAGCTGGGCAGTTGGGCGTTCCACCAGATCACCGGGCTGCTGATCAACGTACTGATCGCGTTCTTCCTCGCCCTCGCCGTGGAGCCGGCCGTGAGCTGGATGGCCGCGCGACGCATGCGTCGCGGGCTGGCCACGGGCATCGTCTTCCTCGGCGTGCTGATCGTGACGGCGGGCTTCATCGTGCTGCTCGGCTCGATGCTCGCGGGGCAGATCGTGGACATGGTCGAGGACTTCCCGAAGTACCTCGACCAGGTCATCAACTGGATCAACGAGACGTTCCACACGGACCTCAACAGGGTCGAGGTCCAGGACAGCCTGCTCCACTCGGACTGGCTGCAGAAGTACGTGCAGAACAGCGCGAGCGGCGTCCTGGACGTGTCCACGCAGGTGCTCGGTGGGCTGTTCCAGCTGCTGACGATACTGCTGTTCTCCTTCTACTTCGCCGCCGACGGACCGCGCCTGCGGCGCGCGCTGTGCTCGGTGCTGCCGCCGGCCAAGCAGGCCGAGGTGCTGCGTGCCTGGGAGATCGCCGTCGACAAGACCGGCGGGTACCTGTATTCGCGCGGCCTGATGGCGCTGATCTCCGGCATCGCGCACTACATCCTGCTGGCCGCGCTCGACGTGCCTTACGCGCCGGTGCTCGGGGTCTGGGTCGGACTCGTCTCGCAGTTCATCCCGACGATCGGCACGTACCTGGCGGGCGCCCTGCCGATGCTGATCGCGTTCACGGTGGACCCCTGGTACGCGCTGTGGGTGCTCGGCTTCGTCGTGATCTACCAGCAGTTCGAGAACTACGTGCTGCAGCCGAAACTGACGGCGAAGACGGTCGACATCCACCCCGCCGTCGCCTTCGGGTCGGTCATCGTGGGCACGGCTCTGCTCGGTGCCGTCGGCGCGCTGATCGCGATTCCGGCGGTCGCTACGCTGCAGGCGTTCCTCGGGGCGTACGTGAAGCGGTACGACGTCACCGACGACCCCCGGGTCCAGGGGCATCGCAACCGGGCCGGGTCGTCCCTCGCGAACCGGGTGCGGCGGCTGGTGCAGGGGTCCGGTGCGAGCGGGCCGGAGGCCGGTCCGCGAGCCGGGCGGGGGACGGGGCAGGACGCCGGGCCGGGGTCCGGCTCCCACGGCGGAACCGGCTCGGGGACGCGGTAGCCGCACGTCCGCCGGTGCTTCTCGTCCGGCCCCGGCGCCCGGCGACAGCGGTACGGCTGTGACCGCGTGGTGCGCTTGACACCAAAATCGAACATCCATTCTTATGGAGTGTCCAAGGGCTCGCTGCCCAGGAATCCCAGGGGATCCACGGGCGGTGGCCGGGCGAGGAGCCTCGAGTTATCCACAGGCTGACGGGCGTCGAGGCCGATTGTCAGTGGCAGGCGTTAGCGTCTTTGACGTGAAGCGATCGACTCAAGCAAATCGGGTGGAACCCATGGCAGGAACCGACCGCGAGAAGGCGCTGGACGCCGCGCTCGCACAGATTGAACGGCAATTCGGCAAGGGCGCGGTCATGCGCATGGGCGAGCGGTCCCAGGAGCCCATCGAGGTCATCTCGACCGGCTCGACCGCGCTCGACGTGGCGCTGGGCGTCGGCGGCATCCCGCGCGGCCGTGTGGTGGAGATCTACGGCCCGGAGTCCTCCGGCAAGACGACCCTGACCCTGCACGCCGTGGCCAATGCCCAGAAGGCCGGCGGCGCGGTGGCCTTCGTGGACGCGGAGCACGCCCTCGACCCCGAGTACGCGAAGAAGCTCGGCGTCGACATCGACAACCTGATCCTGTCCCAGCCGGACAACGGCGAGCAGGCGCTCGAGATCGTCGACATGCTGGTCCGTTCCGGCGCCCTGGACCTCATCGTCATCGACTCCGTCGCCGCACTCGTCCCGCGTGCGGAGATCGAGGGCGAGATGGGTGACTCGCACGTGGGTCTCCAGGCCCGACTGATGAGCCAGGCGCTCCGCAAGATCACCAGTGCGCTGAACCAGTCGAAGACCACCGCGATCTTCATCAATCAGCTGCGCGAGAAGATCGGCGTGATGTTCGGTTCGCCGGAGACCACGACCGGTGGCCGCGCGCTGAAGTTCTACGCCTCGGTCCGCATGGACATCCGCCGTATCGAGACGCTGAAGGACGGCACGGACGCGGTGGGCAACCGCACGCGCGTCAAGGTCGTCAAGAACAAGGTCGCGCCGCCCTTCAAGCAGGCCGAGTTCGACATCCTGTACGGCCAGGGCATCTCCCGCGAGGGCGGCCTGATCGACATGGGCGTGGAGCACGGCTTCGTCCGCAAGGCGGGCGCCTGGTACACGTACGAGGGCGACCAGCTCGGCCAGGGCAAGGAGAACGCGCGCAACTTCCTGAAGGACAACCCCGACCTGGCCAACGAGATCGAGAAGAAGATCAAGGAGAAGCTCGGCGTCGGCGTCCGTCCGGAGGAGCCCACCGCCGAGCCGGCGGCTGACGTGGCGGCCCCTGCCTCCGCTCCCGCCGAGGACGCGGCCAAGTCGGTGCCCGCGCCCAAGGCCGCCAAGTCCAAGGCCGCGGCGGCCAAGAGCTAGTCCGTGACACGACGCACCGACTGGGCCGAGTACGACGACCGCCCCGCTGTCCCCGAGGGCCGGGGCCACGGCGGGGCCGCCGGTGAGTACGACGACGCCGTGGACGGGTATTCCGGCCACGACGTCGCAGCGGGGGAGAGCGCGGACGACCGGCCGCGCCGTGGTGGGCGCTCGCGCACCGGCAGCGGACAGCGCGGGCGACGGCGCCGCGGCGGATTCGGGGATCCGTCCGGCTCCGCACAGGACGACGGTCCCCCTGGCTCGTCGAGGGCCGAGCGAGAGGGATCGTCAGGGGACCCGGCGGAGCGGGCGCGGAACATCTGTCTGCGTCTGCTCACCGGGACCCCGCGCACGCGCAAGCAGCTGGCTGACGCGTTGCGCAAGCGGGAGATCCCGGACGACGTGGCGGAGGAGGTGCTGTCCCGGTTCGAGGAGGTCGGCCTGATCAACGACACGGCCTTCGCGGACGCCTGGGTGGAGTCCCGGCATCACGGCAGGGGGCTGGCCCGACGGGCCCTCGCCCGGGAGCTGCGCACCAAGGGCGTCGACTCCGCCGTGATCGACGAGGCGGTGGGGCAGCTGGACTCGGAGCAGGAGGAGGACACCGCCCGCGAGCTCGTCGCCCGCAAGCTCCGCTCCACCCGTGGCCTCGACCGGGACAAGCGGCTCCGCCGGCTCGCCGGAATGCTGGCCCGCAAGGGGTATCCGGAGGGCATGGCGCTGCGCGTGGTCCGGCAGGCGCTGGAAGAAGAGGGAGAGGACACGGAGGACCTCGGCTTCGCCGACTGAGCTCCACCAAGGAACTCGAGGCCGCAGATCGACCAGGCCGCTTTCGGCTGTACGGAGCGCGTCTGCACGTGGTGCGTCTGTACGTGGCGGGCGGCCTGTACGTGGCAGGCCTGTACGTCGTGTGTCTGTGCGTAGTCCGAGAAGCGTCCGAGCCACGCCGGTCGGGCGGTGAGACTCCCGGAAGGCCCGGTGACACGCCGCGTTCCTGGGGTTAACCCCCGCCCGAAGAGGCCGGGTCACCGCAATGCCGGGGACGGGGTCCGGGCGGGAGTCTGGGCGCATGACATCGACGATGCGCGCGGACTTCCCGGGCAGGACGCCATGATGCTGCGGTACGCCCTGGGCACCGTCCGGGAGCGCAAGGGCGGGTTCCTCGGCGCCTTTGTCGCCCTGATGTGTGCCGCCGCCCTGATCACGGCCTGCGGCACTCTGCTCGAGACGGGTCTGCGCGGCGACATCCGCCCGGAGCGGTACACGGCCGCCCCGATCCTCGTCTCCGCGGACCAGGACGTGCACCAGACCGTCGTCAAGCACAAGAAGGGCAAGACGAAGGTCAAGCACAAGGCGAAGCCACTCGCCGAGCGCGCCTGGCTGCCGCAGGATGCCGTGCAGCGGGTCCGGGCGGTGCCCGGCGTCCAGCGCGCCGTTCCCGAACTGACCTTCCCCGCCCAGCCCATGGCCAAGGGCGCGCAGGACCCCGCACGACCGGCTCTCGGACATGCGTGGGACTCGGCGGTGCTCACTCCCTTCACCCTGACGTCAGGCAGCGCGCCCCGCTCCACGCACGACATCGTCGTCGACCAGGACCTCGCCCGCCGGGCCGGTCTCGCCACCGGCGACACACTGACCGTGCAGTCCACGCAGGACCCACGCACCTACCGGGTCACCGGCATCGCCGCCCCCGGGGCGGGGACCGAAGTGACCCACCAGAGCGCGCTGTTCTTCTCCACGGCAGAGGCCCAGCGGCTCGCCGCGCACCCGGGGATGGTCACAGCCATCGGAGTCGTGCCCGAAGGCGGCCAGGACACCGAGGAGTTGGCGCACACCGTCACGCTGGCGCTGACCGCGACGAAGGGCGCGAACGGTCCGCAGACGCCGGTCCGGGCGCAGGGACCGGACAGCGCGCAGGCATCGGACAGCGCGCAGGCGTCGCACGGGGCGCGGGGCGTCCGTGTGACGACCGGGGACGCGCGCGGCGCTGTCGAGTTCCTGGACGCGTCGGCCGCCCGCGTGAAGCTCGTCAGCATGGGTGGCGCCATGGGCGGCACGTCGCTGCTCGTGGCCGTCCTCGTCGTCGTCGGCACCTTCGTCCTGTCCGTGCAGCAGCGCCACCGCGAACTCGCCCTGCTGCGCGCCATCGCGGCCACGCCCCGTCAGATCCGCACCCTCCTCGGACGCGAAGCACTCGTCGTCGGCGCCGTGGCCGGCACGGTCGGCGCGCTGCTCGGACTGCCGCTCGGCGACCTGCTGCATCAGCGCTTCGTCGAACTCGGCGCTGTGCCGCCCACGCTGGAGCGCAGCGTGAGCCTCTTCCCGGTGGCCGCCGCACTTCTCGCCACGCTCGTCGGAGCCAGGGCCGCGGCCGCGGTCGCCGCCCGCCGTATCACCCGTATCCGGCCGGCCGAGTCCTTGTCCGAGTCGGCTGCGGAGCCGTCCCGCCCCGCTGTCGCACGGACCGTCGCCGGGCTCGTCGCGCTCGCCGGCGGCACGGTCCTCGTCGTCGTCCTCACCGGACTCCGTACCGAGGCGGCCTCCACACCCGTCACGTTCCTGACGGTCGTCGTGCTCTGTCTCGCCGTCTCCCTTCTCGGTCCGCTGCTCGTCCGGGCCACCGTCGCCCTCATCGGCCGGCCGCTGCGCACCGCCGGACCCGGTGCGCGACTCGCGACCGCCAACCTCCGGGGCCATGCGGGCCGCATGGCCGCTGTCGTCACACCACTCACCCTTCTCGTGGGCATGGCCTGCACCGTCCTCTTCGCCCAGCCCACGCTCGGTGACGCCGCGCGGGCCCAGACCCGCGACGGAATCCGCGCCGACTGGGTCGTCTCCGGTGAGGGGCCCGGTGTCCCCGAGGGAGCCGTACGCGCCCTGGACACGCACCACGACACCGTCGTCACCCAGGTCGTCCGCTCCACGGCCCGGGTCGGGCTCGACAAGTACCCGATCCAGGGCGTCAGCCCCGGCGGACTCACCCGGACCTGGGACCCCGACGTCACCTCGGGAACGCTGGACGGATTCGGCCCCCACTCGGTCGCCGTCAGCGAACTGGCCGCGGATCAGCTCGGCCTGAAGCCCGGAAGCCCTCTGAAGGTCACGTTGGGCGACGGCACGCCCGCCACGCTCACCGTCTCCGCCGTCTACGCCAGGGGTCTCGGCTTCGGCGATCTGACCGTCGACCATGCTCTGCTCGCCCGCCACATCGACAATCCCCTCGCCTCCTCCGTACTCGTCTCCAGCGACCGCACACAGAGTCAACTCGCGAGTGCACTGAGCGAGTTCCCCGGTATCCGCATTCTTTCGAGGGAAGCGGCCGACGGGCTCCAGAAGGCGGGGCAGCAGGAGAACGCGGAGGTCAACCTGCTCGCGATGGCCCTGGTCCTCGCCTTCACCGCGATCGCCGTCGTCAACACGCTCGCCATGTCGGTGTCGGAGCGCATCCGCGAGTTCGCACTGCTGAGGCTCGCCGGGGCGAGCCGGCGCCAGGTGCTGCGGATGCTGCGCGTCGAGGCGCTGACCGTCGTCCTGATGGGCACGGCGCTGGGCAGCGGGATCGCGCTGGCGGTGCTGAGCGCGTTCAGCCTCGGGATGACAGGGGCGGTGGCACCGGCCGTCGTGCCCCTCGCGTACGTGTCGGTCGTCGCCCTTGCGGCGCTGCTCGCGCTCACCGCGACGGCGCTGCCGGGACGGGTGGCACTCAGGGTGCCTCCCGTCACGGCAGCGACCGCGAAGGAGTAGCCGGAGACAGTCACGGCCACGCGGCTGGTCGGCCACCCGGCAGCTCGGCAAGCAGCCACCTGCCAAGCGGCCACCTGCCAAGCGGCCACCTGCCAAGGGACCACCCGGCACCTCGGCAAGCGATGCCCCGGCGCCTCGCCGCCCGGCCCACCACAGCGGTCAGGAAGGCGAACCCGCGCCCCCGCTCACGGGCAGCCCGGCTGACCGCCACGCCTGGAACCCGCCCACGAGGTCCGTCGCCCGGTGCAGCCCCAACTGGCGCAAGGACACGGCCGCGAGACTGGAGGCGTAGCCCTCGTTGCAGACCACCACGACCCGCAGGTCGTGGCCGGTCGCCTCGGGGGCGCGGTGGCTGCCCCAGGGATCGAGGCGCCACTCCAGTTCGTTGCGCTCCACCACCAGGGCGCCCGGGATCAGCCCGTCGCGCTCGCGCAGCTCCGCGTACCGGATGTCGACGAGCAGGGCCTCGCCCGCGGCGGCCAGGGCGAACGCGTCACCGGCCTCGACCCGGTCGAGTCCGGACCGCACCCGCTCGAGCAGCCCGTCGATGCCCACGGGGCCCGGCCCGGAGCCGGGGGCGGCGGTCACTGCCAGTCCGCCGGGCGCTCGACGGCCTCGAGCCGCAGGATCTGCCCGGTGCGGCTGTACCGGCGGATCTGCGGCAGCGGAGGGTAGTACGCGTGGACCGAGACAGCGTGCTCGGTGGGCGACTCGTTGAGGACCTCGTGGACGTGGTGGCGGCCGAAGGCCCGTCCACGGCCGGGGCCGAGTGCGCGCTCCCGGTCCACGTCCTCGGAGAGCTCCAGCGTCTTCCAGCCGTCCGTGGGCAGGCGGGCGGCGAGGGAGTTCTCCTTGAGCTCACCGGAGGCGGTGAGGAAGGCGCCCACGGAGTCGGCGTGGTCGTGCCAGCCGGTGCCGGTGCCCGGCGGCCAGCCGATGAGCCAGGCCTCGCTGCCGCCGGGGCCGTCGAGGCGCACCCAGGTACGCCCTTCCGGATCGAGGGGCAGCGAGGCGACGAGGTCGTGGTCGGCGGCGGCGCGGCGGACGAACTCGAGCAGTTCGGCCTGGGTGGGCGCGACGTGTGAGGGGGCGTCGGCGGTGGCGCGGGGCGCGGCCGACGCCGGCGAGGCGGGGGAAGACGTGGTCACAGACACGGGTACCGTCCTGGGGTTCGCGAAGAGCGCGTGCCGCAGGCGCCGGTCACCGGCGATCGACTGCGGGCACACGAAGGGAAAGAGGCGAATCAGCAGGACGGACGACACATGCAGCCCGCATAGCGGACCAGGTCCATATGGACCCTCCGCCACAGGCGCACATCGGTGTCGATCGTCACGCTCCGGAGTACACCATGGTGGCGGAGGCCGGTCAACTCACGTACGGTCAGCGCCTCCCGACGCTCGGCCACCGGCGGCGCCCCGTGCGCCGCTGCGCACCGGTTCGTCCGCCGTCGGCTCGCCTCCGAGGGCGACCCGCGCGGCGTCGAGGAGTTCGGTGGGCCGGACCCCGCTCAGGGCCGTGACCAGGTGTCCGTCGGGCCGGATCAGCAGCACCGTGTGTGCGGCGGCCTGGGGATAGGACTCCGCCACGAGCAGTTCCGTCTCGTGGGGCAGCGCGGTGATCGCCTCGGCGAGACGCGGCATCAGTCCCGCCGACATCCAGTGCTTGCGCTCCCACACCCCGGTGCCGGGCGCGACGAGGACGACGAGGAGCCGTCCGCGTCCGAGCCGGTCCCGCAGCCGTACGGTCGTGCCGTCGGGCGCCGTCGCGCGGATGTCGCTCACCGGGGCGCCGGGTTCGGTGCCGGTCGTGGTCTGGGTGTCGGTCCGGGGCGCGGCGAGCGGTGAGTTCGTGTGGGCGCCCGGGGCGCCGAGCGGGCCGAGACCCAGGTGGCCGTCCGTGAGGAGCGCATCGTGTCCCCGGGCGGCGCCGGGCACGTAGGAGCGCAGGCCTCCGCCGCCCCGCAGTATCGGCAGTGCCTGGTCCGCGGCGCGCAGCCGGCCCGCGACGACGGCGCGGCGCTCCGCCTGATAGCTGTCGAGCAGCGTGGCGGAATCGCTCCGGGGCGCGTCGTGCCAGGCCAGCGCCAGCTTCCAGGCCAGGTTGTCGGCGTCTCGGAGTCCTTCGTCGAGCCCCTGTGTGCCGAGTGCGCCCAGCAGGTGTGCGGCGTCTCCGGCGAGGAAGGCGCGGCCCACCCGCCAGCGGCGGGCGAGCCGGTGGTGGACGGTGTGGACGCCCGTGTCGAGCAGCTCGTACGGAGGGGTGGAGCCTCCGCACCAGCCCGCGAGGGTCTCCCGGACGCGTGCGACCAGCACGTCCGGAGTCACCAGGTCGCTGCGGGGCGGCAGCAGCCAGTCCAGGCGCCAGGTGCCGTCGGCGAGGGGGCGGCCGACGATCTCCGCGCCCGACGGACCCGAGGTTCGCCACGGAGGGCTCCGATGGAGCAACGCCTGACCGGGCCACGGAAGTTCCGTGCGCAGCGCCGCCACGGCGTGGCGCTCGACGGCGGTGCGTCCGGGGAAACGGATGTCGAGCAGTTTGCGCACGGTCGAGCGAGGGCCGTCGCAGCCCACGAGGTGACTTCCGCGCCACCAGGTGCCCTTGGGGCCACGGGTGTGGGCCGTGACGCCGGAGTCGTCGTTCTCGATCGAGTCGAGGCGGCTGTCCGTCACCAGGTCGATGAGCGGCTCGTCGGCGACGGACGCGCGCAGGGCGCCGGACAGATCGTGCTGAGCGAGGTGCAGGGGCGCGGGCAGTTGTTCACCGAAGGTGAGCGTGCGCATCTCCTGCTTGCGGCGGAGCGAGCGCCATCCGGTCCAGCGGGCACCGAGCCCGTCGAGCGGCCGGCCGGCCAGCCGCCCGGCGAACGCCGCGGTGTCGTCACGCAGCACCACGGTGCGGGCCGGACGGTGGTCGTCCTTGCCGGGACCCTCGTCGAGCACCACGGACGGCACGTCCTGACGAGCGAGGGCGAGGGACAGCGCGAGGCCGACGGGCCCGGCACCGACGACGATCACCGGATCCACGGCGCGGATCCTCCTGCCCCGACAGACGCCGCGGCCGAGGGCGCGGGCGGCTTACTGGACGTACGAAGAGAGGCAGTTGGAGCGGGGTGCGCGTTCACAGAGCGTATGCAACCCATTGCCGGTGCTTGCGTCAAGTGACGGAGGCAGTGGCGATCATGCCACTGCCTCCGTCGATACGCTCGCCGGCGTCCGCTCCGGTGATGCCCCGTCAGGCACCGCCGTCCGTCTTCCGGGAGGACGGCAGGTCCGTCTCGGCCAGTTCCACGACGGGCTCGGCGGCCGCCGCGACGGTGACGCCCTTCTTGGTCCGGCGGCCGCGGCGCTCGATCCATGTCGCGAGCCCCGACAGGGCCAGACACATCGCGATGTAGATGGCTCCGACGACGATGACGACCGCCGTGATGGGGTTGTCGCCGTTGACGATGATGTTGTTCGCCATCTGGCGGGCCGTGTAGAGCAGCTCCGTGTAGGTGATGACGTAGCCCAGCGAGGTGTCCTTGAGGGTCACCACGAGCTGGCTGATCATCGTCGGGAGCATCGCCCGTACGGCCTGCGGCAGCTGGAGCATCGTCATCACCTGCGACTTGCGCAGGCCCAGCGCGTACGCGGCCTCGACCTGACCGCGCGGCACGGCGTTGACGCCCGCACGGATCACCTCGGCCTGGACGCAGCCGTTGTAGACGCTCAGCCCGATGACGAGCGCCCAGAATCCGGAGCTCTCACCGAAGACGCCGAGGTTCTCCTTGTAGGTGAGGAAAAGCACCCACAAGGCGTAGATCGTGATCAGCAGCGGGATGGCGCGGAACAGTTCGATGAACCCGGTCGCGCACCAGCTGACCGCCTTGTGATCGGACAGTCGTGCGACCGCGAGGAGCAGGCCGAGCACGAGGGACAGCGCACCGGCGACGGCGAACACCTGCAGGGTGGTGAGCACACCGTCGCGGATGTTGGTCCGCACACCCGCGTTGTTGAAGATGTTCCAGACCTCGGGCGCCAGCTGGCCCTTCTCGTTCATCCGGTAGATCGCGAAGGCGATCAGGCCGAGGATGGCGAGGGAACCGACGACCGTGTAGATCCGGTTGCGTGTCCGGGCCCGGGGACCCGGCGCGTCGTACAGGACGCTCGAACTCATCGTGCGACCCCCATGCGCCGCTCGAGCAGCCGGAAGAGACCGCTGATGGTGAACGTGATGACGAGGTAGCCGAGGGCCACCCACAGGAAGATCCAGCCGATCGCGAAGCCCTTGTCGCTCAGCAGCTTCTGGACGCTGAAGAGCTCGGTGACACTGAACGCACCGGCGATGGCGGAGTTCTTGGTCAGCGCGATGAAGATCGAGCTGAGCGGCGGCAGCACCGTACGGGTGGCCTGCGGCAGGATGATCATGCGCAGGGTCTGCGAGAAGGTCATGCCGATCGACCGTGCGGCCTCGGCCTGGCCCAGCGGCACCGTGTTGATGCCGGAGCGGACGGCCTCACAGACGAACGCCGAGGTGTAGCAGCTCAGTGTGAGCAGAGCCTTCATCCACGGGTTCAGACCCGGGAAGAAGATCACCGGCAGGACGAACCAGACGATGAGGAACAGCAGCGTCAGGGGAGTGTTGCGGAACAGCGTCACCCATGCGGTGCCGAACAGCCGCAGAGGGGGAACGGGGGAGACACGGAACCCGGCGATGATCACGCCGAGGACCATCGCCAGCAGCCCGCTGGCCAGGGTCAGCAGGACGGTGCCTATGAACCCCTCGCGGAACTCCGGGAGATAGTCGAGCAATACGTTCACGGGGATGTCCTCGTGGGCGGCGGGCGGGCAGGAAAGGCCACACCGCGGGCGCACCGCGAGCGGTGCGCCCGGAGCGGGGCGTGCTCCTCAGGCGGGGATCAGTAGCGCTCGAGGGCCGGCGGCTCGGTGTACGCCGACTTGGACAGGCCCAGCGTCGCGTCGTACGCCTTCTTGTAGTCGCCGTTCTTCTCGTGCGCCTCGATGGCGTCGCTCACCGCGTCCCGCAGCGCCTTGTCGTCCTTGTTCATGCCGACGCCGTACGGCTCCTTGGTGAACGGCTTGCCGACCACCTTGAGCTTCGTCGGGCGCTGGGCGGCGTAGCCCTTGAGGATGGCGTCGTCCGTGGTGACGGCGTCGACCTCGTTGTTGAGCAGCTGCTGCACGCACTCGGAGTACTTGGACAGCTCGATCGTCTTGGCGCCGTACTTGGGCTTCTTGATCTCCTGGAGCGGGGTCGAGCCCTTGATGGAGCAGACCGTCTTGCCCTTGAGGGAGTCCGGACCGGTGACGCCCTTCTCGTCGGCGCGCACCAGGAGGTCGGCGCCGGCCATGAAGTACGGACCGGCGAAGCCGACCTGCTTCTTGCGCTCGTCGTTGATCGTGTAGGTGCCCACGTAGAGGTCGACCTCGCCCTTGGAGATCGTCGTCTCACGGACGTTCGAGTCGACCGTCTTGAACTCGATCTGGTCGGGCTTGAAGCCGAGGTCGGCGGCGATCATCTTGGCGATCTCGATGTCGAAGCCGGACCGCTTGCCGTCCGTGTCCTGGAAGCCCAGGAACGGCTGGTCGTCCTTGGCGCCGAAGACGATCTTGCCGGCCTTCTGGGCCTTCTTCAGGGTCGCGGAGTCGACCTTCACGTCCTTGGCGACCGCGTACGTCGGCAGCTTCGGCTGGTCCTTGCCGCCCGAACCGCCCGCGGGCTTGTCACCGGCGTTGCCGGAATCGCCGCCACACGCGGTGGCGGTCAGGGCGAGAGCGGCGACAGCGGCCGCGACGGCGGCGGACTTGCGGAGCTTCATGGTGAACATCCTTCGTGTCGGCAGATTCGGCAGTCGGAAAAACTCAACACGCGCGCGCGGGGCCCCGATCGAGGGCGCACGTGCGGCGCGCGTCTAGTGGTGCAGGATCTTCGACAGGAAGTCCTTGGCCCGATCGCTGCGCGGGTTGCTGAAGAACTGGTCGGGGGTGGCCTCCTCGACGATGCGGCCGTCCGCCATGAACACGACGCGGTTGGCCGCGGAGCGGGCGAAGCCCATCTCGTGCGTGACCACCACCATCGTCATGCCGTCGCGGGCGAGCTGCTGCATCACCTCGAGGACCTCGTTGATCATCTCCGGGTCGAGCGCCGACGTGGGCTCGTCGAAGAGCATCACCTTGGGGTCCATCGCCAACGCGCGCGCGATGGCGACGCGTTGCTGCTGCCCACCGGACAGCTGCGCGGGGTACTTGTCCGCCTGGGCGCCGACGCCCACGCGGTCCAGCAGCGCGCGCGCCTTCTCCTCGGCCTGCTTCTTGTCCGCCTTGCGGACCTTGATCTGGCCCAGGGTCACGTTCTCGAGCACCGTCTTGTGCGCGAAGAGGTTGAAGGACTGGAAGACCATGCCCACGTCCGCACGCAGCCGGGCCAGTTCCTTGCCCTCCTGGGGCAGCGGCTTTCCGTCGATGGTGACGGCGCCCGCGTCGACGGTCTCCAGGCGGTTGATCGTGCGGCACAGTGTGGACTTGCCCGAGCCCGACGGGCCGATGACGACCACGACCTCGCCTCGGGCGATGGTCAGGTCGATGTCCTGGAGCACGTGCAGAGCGCCGAAGTGCTTGTTGACTCCGCTCAGCGCGACCAGAGTGTCGCCCGCGGGCGGAGTGGCGTCCTTGGTCACCGAAACTTCGGTCATCGGGGTCTTGCTCCATCCTCCTCGGTTGGGAGGACAGTAGTAACCCGGTACGACCAGCGTCATTACATCTGAGGGGAAATTGAGCATAACGATCCGGCCGCAACCGGACACTATGTGTGAAGGGGTGCGGCCCGCGCGTACCGGCTGCATAACGGAACACGGAGCGGCCCCGAACGCCCTTGACGACATCCTCGTGCATCGGCGTGGATGCCTGGGTGAACCCATGGGATCGAGACAGGTGAGGGGGCCGGAATGAGACTGCTGCTCGTCGAGGACGACGATCACGTCGCCGCGGCCCTGTCCGCCGTGCTCTCCCGGCACGGCTTCGAGGTGCGGCACGCGCGCAACGGGGAAGAGGCTCTCCAGGCCCTGGTCCCGGACCCCGCCGCCTTCGGAGTGGTGCTGCTCGACCTGGGGCTGCCGGACCAGGACGGCTACGAGGTGTGCGGGAAGATCCGCAAGCGCACCTCCACGCCGGTCATCATGGTCACCGCGCGCGCGGACGTCCGTTCGCGTATCCACGGCCTCAACCTCGGCGCCGACGACTACGTGGTGAAGCCGTACGACACCGGCGAGCTGCTCGCCCGCATCCACGCCGTGAGCCGGCGCAGCGTGCAGGAGGAGCCGGCCCCGGCCGCGGACCACGAGGTGCGCGTCGGCGGCGTGATCATCGACCTGCCCACCCGGCAGGTCACCGTGGAGGGCGCCGCCGTGCCGCTCACCCGCAAGGAGTTCGACCTGCTGGCCCTCCTCGCGCAGCGGCCCGGCGTCGTCTTCCGCAGGGAGCAGATCATCAGCGAGGTCTGGCGCACCAGTTGGGAGGGCACAGGGCGCACTCTGGAGGTGCACGTGGCCTCCCTGCGCTCCAAGCTGCGCATGCCCGCCCTGATCGAGACCGTCCGCGGCGTCGGCTACCGGCTCGTCGCCCCGGCCGCGTAGCGGAAGCCGTAGAGTCCCCGGGTGCGCGCCCGTCTGCTTCCGCTGCTCATCGTCCTCATGGCGGGCGTGCTGCTCGCGCTGGGCTTCCCGCTCGCGGTGAGCGTGGCCTCGGCCCAGCAGCAGAAGGTGGTCGTCGACCGCATCGACGACACCGCCCGATTCGCCTCGCTCGCCCAGTTCGTCACCACCAGGCCGCGGGAGAGCGGCGGCCAGGTCCCCGACGAGCGCCGCCAGACGCTCCAGAAGGAGATCGACCGCTACTACGCCGTCTACGGGATCCGGGCGGGCGTCTTCTACCGCGACCAGGTGCCGATGGCGCTGTCCCCGAGCGGCTTCGACGTCCCGGACCGGGGCGCCCTGCGCCAGGCGTTCGACGAGGCGCTGTACTCCCGCCGCAGCCACGACCCGGCCCAGGTGTGGCCCTGGCAGCAGGGGCGGCTCGTCGTGGCGTCGCCGGTCATCCGCGACGGCGATGTCGTCGCCGTCGTCGTCACGGACTCGCCGACCGGCGCGATGCGCGCCAAGACCCTGCGCGGCTGGCTGGTCATCGCCGCGGGCGAGGCCGCCGCGATGCTGCTCGCCGTGGGCGCCGCCCTGCGCCTGACGGGGTGGGTGCTGCGCCCGGTCCGCGTCCTCGACGCCACCACGCACGACATCGCCACCGGCCGGCTCAAGTCACGGGTCGCCGCCGCCGGCGGTCCGCCGGAACTCAGGCGCCTGGCCCGGTCGTTCAACGAGATGGCCGACCACGTCGAGGACGTGCTGGAGCAGCAGCGTGCCTTCGTCGCCGACGCCTCGCATCAGCTGCGCAATCCGCTCGCCGCCCTGCTGCTGCGCATCGAGGTGCTGTCCTACGAGCTACCGGAGGGAAACGAGGAGATCGCGTCCGTACGGGCCGAGGGCAAGCGCCTGGCCCGGGTCCTCGACGACCTGCTGGACCTCGCCCTGGCCGAGCACGCCGCCGCCGACCTGCAGTTGACCGACATCGGGGAGCTCGCCGCCGAGCGCGTCGAGGCATGGCGGCTGACGGCCGAGGAGAAGGGGGTGCGGCTCGTCGCGCAGTGCCCGGCAGCCACCGGCTGGGCGGATCCCGTCGCCCTGTCCAGCGCCCTGGACGCGGTGGTCGACAACGCGCTCAAGTTCACGCCCGAGGGCGAGCAGGTCACCGTGACGGTCGTGGCCAACGGGGAGACGACCGCCGTCGAGGTCGCCGACGGCGGCCCCGGCCTGCGCGACGAGGAGCTCGCGCGCATCGGCGACCGCTTCTGGCGCAGCGGCCGCCATCAGAACGTGAAGGGGTCGGGCCTCGGGCTGTCCATCTCCCGCGCGCTGCTCACCGCGGGCGGCGGCTCGATCTCGTACGCGCACCACGAGCCGCACGGCCTGCGCGTGACGCTGCGCGTGCCGAGAACCGCACCGGTCCCGCGCCAGGGTGTCGAGGCGAGCGTCGCTCAGGGCTTGACCGAGCGGTAGTAGCGCCGCGCGCCCTCGTCGAGCGCCAGCGGGTCCGTGTAGATCGCCGTGCGCAGGTCCACGAGCTGCGCGGCGTGCACCACCGCGCCGATGTGGTCGCGACTGTCGATCACGGTCCGCGTCACGGCCTCGGCCATGGACGGGTCCATGCGGTCCGTCGTGACCAGCAGGTTCGCGACGGCCAGCGTGCTGACGGCCTTGCCTCGCTGCGCGTACGGATAGGCGTCGGCCGGCATCGTGGCGGCCCGGTAGTAGCGGGAGGAGCCGCCCTGGGCGTGCAGTTTGTCGATCAGCGTGCCGAGCTCCACGAGCCGGATCGGCACCTTTTCCGACAGCTTGCGCACATGCGTGGTGGGCAGACCGCCCGACCAGAAGAACGCGTCGATCTGCCCCGCCTCGAGCGCCGTCGGCATGGTGTCTATCCCGATGCCCACGGCGTCGACGTCCTTGTCGATGTCCAGACCGGCGGCCCGCAGGATCCGGTCGGCGACCAGCCGCACCCCGGAGGCGCGGCCGCCCACCGCCACCCGCTTGCCCCGCAGGTCGGCGACCGAATCCACGTCGGAGGAGCGGGGCACGACGAGCTGCATGTAGTCGTCGTAGAGCCGCGCGCAGCCGCGCAGCTGGTCGGCGCCCGCGCGCTGGTCGATCCGGTACTTGGCGACCGCGTCCGCCGCGGCGATCGTGAAGTCGGCCTTCCCGGTCGCCACCCGCTTCACGTTGTCCAGCGAGCCCTCGCTGCCGTCGAGCCGCACGTCGACCTCCGGCAGGTCGCGCGCCATGGCCGCCTTGAGGAGGTTCCCGTAGCGCTCGTAGACGCCGGTGCGCGCACCGGTGCTGAACGTCACGCTGCCGCTCGGCCTGGTGTCCTCCAGGGGCAGCAGCCACCACAGCAGCAGCCCGGCCGCCACCAGTCCGGCCACGGCCCCGGTGAGGGCGCGGCGGCGGGCCGGGCGGAGGCGGCGCAGGGCGGTGAGCGGCATGCGCGCGATCCTGCCAGGTGGGGCCGGGGCTGACCAGGGCCGACCGCATGTGACCGTGCCCTCGCCGGCGTCGCGTGCCGCGCCGACGACCGACCCGCGCGCCGGGGACCGGCCCGGTCAGGACGGCGAGTGGACCAGCCGGCCGTGCGTGATCAGCGAGGCGGCCTGTTTCAGCCGCCGGACCCGGATGCTGACGCTGTACGCGTCGATCCCGCCGATCGCCGCGACCCGTGTCGTCAGATAGCGGTAGAAGTCCTCGGCGTCGCGGCAGGCGATGCTCGCCATGATGTTGTGCGTACCGCTCACGGCGGCCGCGAAGGCGACCTCGTCGTGGCGCGCCAGCGCGAGACCGACGCGCTCCAGCTCGGCGGGCGGGACGCGCAGCCACAGCGTCGCGTTCAGGCGGTGGCCCAGCGGCTCGGGCAGCAGATCCACGTCGTAGAAGAGGGTGCCGGAGCGCTCCAGGGCGACGAGGCGCCGGGCCACGCGCGCGGGTGACCAGCCGGTGACCTCGGCGAGCCGGGCCTGAGTGACCCGGCCGTCCTCGGCGAGGGCCGCGAGCAGGGGCGCGTCCGCGTCCGTGGTGGGCAGCGGCGGGCCCTTCGGCACGGGCGGCCGGTGCGGGTCGAGGAGCCGGAGCTGCGCGGCGTCGAGCGGATCGCCGTAGCCCGTCCAGTCGCCCGGCAGACCCTGGTCGCCGAAGGGGTGCAGCATCAGGTCGATCGTGACGTCCAGGACGGCGGAGGCGCGGGGCAGCTGCCGCAGGAGGATGTCCTCGCGCGGGGCGTGCACCGGCGCGCTGATCACGCAGATGATCTCCGATCCGCCGGAGGCCAGCGCGGCGTACGCGATGTCGGGGCGCTGTGCCAGGGCGCGGGCCAGCGGATCGACCCGGTCCGGCCGGCAGCGGATCCGCGCCACCCAGCGGGCATCCCCGTACACCGCGGGGTCGACCAGACCGATGACGCGCAGCACGCCAGCCCGGCGCAGTGCCTGGTAGCGGCGGGCGGCGGTCTGCTCGGAGACCCCGGCGATCTCGCCGATCAGGCGGAAGGGAGCGCGGGGCGCCAGTTGCAGCGTACGGAGGATGGCGCGGTCCACAGCATCAGGCATGGCGGAATTCTGACACTGTCGATGCCCGATGTAGAGGTATCAGCATGTCCTCGACTGTCGGATAGGTGTTCTCGCGCGGTGTGGCCGAGTCTTCGGGAGCGGGCGCGTTCGTCCGTGATGCCGAAGGAGGATGCCCATGACCAGCACGACAGCCGTGAGCGGACCGGGGAGCGACCGCCGTGCGGCCACGCTCCTCATGGCCTGCCTGGGCGTCTTCGTCGCCA
>NZ_WWIA01000899.1 GCF_009870065.1 Streptomyces sp. SID5785
GCGCCGGGCCGAACGCCCCTGGAGGGGGCGGGTGGTGGGAGAGGGGCTGGGGCGCGGCCCGGTGGTGCTGCGGGGAGCGCGTCTCGCGCCGTGGTGCCTGAGCGTCGTCGCCGACGAGCCGTGCCGTCGTGGCTGGCCGAGCGGCCCTGAGCGGGGCGCGCCCGGCGCCGGGCCGAACGCCCCTGGAGGGGGCGGGTGGTGGGAGCGGGGCCGGGGCGTCAGGGCGTGACGCGGAGGGCGGTCAGGATGGCCTCCGTCAGGGGCTGGTCGCCCTCGACCTTCAGGCGGTCCCGCACCGCGTCCACCGTCGTCCGCCCGCAGGACAGCAGCACGTACGTCTCCCAGTCCGTGGCGATCGTCGCGGCGGGTCCGAGCGAGGGGGCGCCGTCGATCGTGCCCTTGCCGTCGGCGTCGACCCGTACCGTCCGCAGGAACTCGACGGGCCCGTGCACGTCGAAGACGACCGCCGAGTTCGCCGGCGCGCCCGCGTCCTTCGCGACGATCTTCGGCAGGACCGCGAGCAGCATGTCCCGGGTGACGTGGGCCCCGGGAGAGTCGAGGTTGCCGGGGGCGTCGAGCGTCCGGCGCAGGTCCTGCTCGTGCACCCAGATGTCGAACGCCCGCCGCCGCATCGCGTACTCGAGGGTCTCCTCGACCCCGCGCGGCCCGCGCACGATCGTCCCCGGATCGCGCGTCTCGTTCCGCAGGTGCCGCGAACGGCGGATGATCGTGTACTCCAGCTCGGAGACCATCTCGGGCGCCGTGTGGTGGCGGCGCACGTCGACCTGGATCTCCTGGTACCGCTGCGACTCGGTCTGCACGTGGTACAGGTCGCGGGGCAGGGTGTGGATGGGCCGCGGGTCGCCCAGCATCTCGCAGTCCGCACCGATGATGTGCGAGACGACGTCCCGCACCGACCAGCCGGGGCAGGGCGTCGCCCGGTTCCACTCACCCTCCGCGAGCGGTGTCACCAGCTCGGATATCGCTTCCACGGAGTGGGTCCAGGCATCGGCGTAGGACTGAAGGCTGGGGTGGAGACTCACGGAAGGGGACCCCTCGGGCGGTTGTGCGCGGGCGTTTGAGTAGTCGGCGGGCGCGGGCGGTGGGTGTCTCGGGACGCGTCGGCGGGGGTCCGGGGGCTCCCCCGGAGATGCACAGTACGCTGCCCGGAGGTACCCCTGCAGTGCTTTCGTGTGACGATCGTAGGCCGCTCTTGACGGCTCGAATGCCAGGACGGTGGTAGTGTGCGCGCCTCCCTCATCCAGATCGCGGTAAACGAGGACGAATCGGTCGACCGGCGGCGGGCGCGGGTGAGTTCGCTCGTCCGTGACCAGGCAGGTTCCGCCGACCTCGTGATCCTGCCCGAGCTGTGGACCACGGGCGCCTTCGCCTACGAGCTGTTCGCCGAGGAGGCCGAGCCCCTGGAGGGCTCCACCTACGAGGCCATGTCGAGGGCGGCGGCGGACGCGGGCGTCTGGCTGCACGCCGGTTCGATCCCCGAGCGGGACCCCGAGGGACCGCTGTACAACACCGCGCTGGTCTTCGCCCCCGACGGCACGCTCGCCGCCGCGTACCGCAAGATCCACCGCTTCGGCTTCGACAAGGGCGAGGCCGTCCTGATGAGCCCCGGCGCGGAGCTCGTCGCGGTCCGGCTCCCGGAGACCGTGCTCGGCGTGACGACCTGCTACGACCTGCGCTTCCCCGAGCTGTACCGAGGCCTGGTCGACCGCGGCGCCGAGACCCTCGTCGTGTCGGCCGGCTGGCCCGAGCGGCGCCGCGCGCACTGGACCCTGCTCGCGCAGGCCCGCGCCGTCGAGAACCAGGCGTACGTGCTGGCCTGCGGCAGCGCGGGGACGCACGCGGGCGTCGAGCAGGCGGGCCACAGCATCGTCGTCGACCCGTGGGGCGAGGTCCTCGCCGAGGCGGGCGCGGGCGAGGAGGTGCTGCGGGTGGAGTTCGACCCGGCGGAGGTGGCCACGACCCGCGACCGGTTCCCGGCCCTCAAGGACCGCCTCCTCGGGCTCGATCCGCCGCGGCGCCCCTGAGGATCCGCGCGCCGCCGCTCAGTCGAGGTCGCCGCGCTCCTTCTCCGCGAGGTGGATGACGCACACGGCGATCGCGACGAGCAGCGCCGGATCGGCGTCCTCCCGGATCACGTTGACCCCGTACGTGTCCCGCACGCGCAGCCAGCGCCGGGAGATGTCCGCGAGGAGTTCGCCGTCGTACTCGACGGCGAACTCGCGGTCGAGGATCTTCCCGCTGACGTCGAGCTCCGTGCCGTCGACCAGCTCGACCCGGTAGTGGTTGCGCAGCAGCGACAGGCGTTTGCGGCGGATCTTGGCGAGCTGCCCGCCGTCCCGCTCGATCACCATCGTGTCCCGCAGCGCGAACATCTTCTGGTGGATGTCGATCAGGACGCGTCCGTCGGGCCCCTTGAGCTCGAACGTGTCGCGCAGTCGCATCGCCTTGCCGTCGACGAGGAACGCCTTGCGGCCGTGCTCGTCCTCGATCCAGTAGTCCTCGCCCACGGCGAAGAGCCGTTCCCGAACTTCGTAGCGCATGAGAGGGAGCCTGCCCGCCCCGGGCCCCCGGGACGCGTCCCGCACGCAGCCGGGTGAACCGGAACCCGCCCCGCGGTCACCCTCCGTGGTCAACCTCCGCGAAAAGGCACAGAGTTGGGTGCCGGGTGCAACCACGAGTGGAACTCACGGGTCACAGGAGGTGGACGTGACCTTTCGACCGAACGCGGAAGCCGGACGCCGAACACCCGGCGCCCGGAGCCGAACGCCGAAGAACCGAACGCCGAACGACCGAAGGAACCCCCCATGTCGCGCGCACGCTCCACGCGGATCGCCCTGCTGTCCGCCGTCCTGGTGGCCGGCGGCCTCTCCGCCGTCTCCCTCGCCCCCACCGCCGTCGCCGCCACGGGCGGCAAGGCCGCCCCCGCCGACGACTTCAACGGCGACGGATACGCCGACCTCGTCTCCGCCGCCCCCGGCGGCACCGTCTCCGCCAAGGCCCAGGCCGGCTACGTCGCCGTCACCTACGGCTCGGCCGACGGCGTCGACCCGGCCCGCAAGAAGCTGATCTCCCGCTCCACCACGGGGATCCCCGGCTCCGCCACCGCCAAGCAGAAGTTCGGCACCTACGTCACCAAGGGCGACCTCGACGGCGACGGCTACACCGACCTCGTCATCGGCTCCGGCGACGCCACCGGCAGCAGCGTCATCGTGTGGGGCTCGGCCTCCGGCCTCACCGGCGGCACCGACCTCCCCGGCTACGGACGCGCACCCCAGGCGGGCGACTTCGACGGCGACGGCACCACGGACCTCGCCCTGTTCGCGGGCGTCGGGTCCTACGGCGACGACCCCATCGCCCAGGAGACGGCCCTGTGGAAGGGCCCGATCTCCCGCGCCGGAAAGCCCGCGTCCACCGGCGACTTCATGGACCGCTCCACGTGGTGGGGGTACGGCGACGCCGACGGCCCCGCCTGCGCCGACACCGACGAGTGCGTCGACGGCCCGCACTCCATCAGCGGCCCCGCCACCGGAAAGGCCGTCGGTGACGTCAACGGCGACGGCCGCGACGACATCGCCTTCCTCAACTACGACGGCGACGGCATGTGGGCGAACAGCGTCCTGTACGGGGGCGCGGCCGGGTTCAAGCGTGGCGGCTGGGCGCCCGGCGTGCGCGGCTCGCTCGCGGTCGGCGACGTCAACGGCGACGGCATCGACGACGTCGTGACCGGTGACGGTGACGGCGACGGCATGGAGGAGAACGACCCGCAGGTCCAGATCGCCTTCGGCGCCGAGGACGGCCTGTCCAAGGACCGCGTCCAGAGCTTCGACCAGTCCCTGCCCGGCTTCTACGGCGCCCAGGAGAACGGCGACCACCTCGGGTCCTGCATCGCCGTCGCCGACGTCACGGGAGACGGCCGGGCCGAGGTGGCCCTCGGCATCTCCGGCGAGGACTTCGGCGGCAAGACCGACGCCGGATCCTTCGCACTCCTCCAGGGCACCGCCACCGGCGTCACCGGCACGGGCTCCCAGGTCCTCAACCAGAACAGCGCGGACGTGCCCGGGGTCGCCGAGACCGGTGACGCCTTCGGCGCCGGCTGCGCCCTCGCCGACCTGAACGGCGACGGCCACCGCGACCTGGCCGTCTCCTCGACCGCCGAGAACGCCTCCTCCGGCGCCGTCTGGACCTTCCCCGGCGGCGCACAGGGCGTCACCGCGGCCGGCTCCACCGCCTTCAACCCGAAGGATCTCGCCGCCCCGGAGACCAAGGCCCTGCTCGGCAACCCGCTCCGCTAGGGCCTCTCCGGACACGGCCCGGGCCCGCGCCGTACGGGCGCCCCCGCCACGGGACACCCGTACGGCCCACCCGGCGCGCGGTGCGCCGCGGGCGACCGTCTCCTTGAGGCCATGACCAGGGACGACGAACTCACCGCGCTGCGCGCCCGGGTCGCCGAACTGGAGGCCGCCCGGCCGCCCGCCCGGCGCGCCGGGCGGGCGACGTCGGTCCTCGCCGTCGTCCTCGTCCTGCTCGCCGCCCTGCTCACCCCGCTCGCCGCGGTCGCCGTCTGGTCCGACGCCTTCATCGGCGACACCGACCGCTACGTCGCCACGATGGCCCCGCTCGCCCACGACCCCGACGTGCAGGACGCGGTCGCCGGCCGTGTCACCACCGCCGTGATGAGCCGCCTCGACATCGACGACCTCCTCACCGGTGTCGCCCCCGCCGACCGGCCCCTCCTGGAGAAGGCGCTCGGCGCCGCGAGCGGACCCGTCACCGACGGGCTCACGTCGTTCGTCCGCGGCACCGCCGACCGCCTGGTCTCGGGGCCCGCCTTCGCCGCGCTGTGGGAACGGCTCAACCGCACCGCGCACCGGGCCGTCGACAAGGCCCTCACCGGCAGCGGCGGCGGCGCCGTCAAGGTCGAGGACGGCATGGTCACCCTCGATCTCGCGCCCGTCGTCGAGGAGGTCAAGGACACCCTCGTCGACCAGGGCCTCACCGTCGCCGCCCGGATCCCCGAGATCCACACCGGCATCACCGTCATGCAGTCCACCGGCACCCTCGCCCAGGCCAGGAAGGGCTTCCGCCTCCTCCAGCTCCTCTCCTGGGTGCTGCCGGTGCTCGTCGTGCTCCTCGCCGCCGCGGGCGTCCTGCTGGCCCGGCGCCGCCGCCGCGCCCTCGTCACCGCCGCCCTCGCCGTCGCCGCGGGCGCCCTCCTGCTGGGACTCGCCCTCTGGCTCGGCCGCGCCTACTACCTCGACGCGCTGCCCGCGACGGTCTCCCGGCCCGCCGCGGGCTCCGTCTACGACACGCTGGTCCGCTTCCTGCGCACGAGCGTCCGCGTCATCGCCGTGCTCGGCGCCGTCGTCGCCCTCGCCGCCTGGGTCGGCGGCCCCGGGCGCTGGGCGCGCGCCGTGCGGGCCGGCTGGTGCGGTGCCATCGGCTCGGTCCGCGAGGCCGTCACGTCCGGCACCTTCGGCCCGGTCGGCCCCTGGGTGCACCGCATGCGCACCTGGCTGAACTGGACGGTCGCCGCCGTCGCCGCGGCCGTCCTGCTCGCCTGGGACTACCCGACCGGCGCCGTCGTCGCCTGGATCGCGGTCGCCGCCCTGTGCGCCCTCGCCGTCATCGAGTTCCTGGACGTCCCGGAACTGGGCGACGAGATCACGGCACCCGCACCGGCGGCGTCCTGAACGTCCGGGTGCGGCCCGCCGTCCGCGCAGGTGGCAAGCTTGAAGCATGAACGATGCCGCCCCGGTGCCCCCCGACTCCGTACCCGCCCGCCGTGCCCGTGTCCGCGCCCCCGAGCTCGTCGGGGCGGGCGGCTGGCTCAACACCGGCGGCAAGGAGATCACCCTCGCCGACCTGCGCGGCAAGATCGTGATCGCCGATTTCTGGACCTTCTGCTGCGTGAACTGCCTGCACGTCCTCGACGAGCTGCGGGAGCTGGAGGAGAAGCACCGGGACACGGTCGTGATCGTCGGGGTGCACTCCCCGAAGTTCGTGCACGAGGCCGAGCACGCGGCCGTCGTCGACGCCGTCGAGCGGTACGGCGTCGAGCACCCGGTCCTCGACGACCCCGAGCTCGCGACCTGGAAGCAGTACGCGGTGCGGGCCTGGCCGACGCTCGTCGTGATCGACCCCGAGGGGTACGTCGTCGCGCAGCACGCCGGTGAGGGGCACGCGCACGCGATCGAGACGCTGGTCGCGGAGCTGGAGGCCGAGCACGGGGCGAAGGGCACGCTGCGCCGCGGCGACGGCCCGTACGTGCCGCCGGAGCCGGTCGCCGGTGATCTGCGCTTCCCCGGCAAGGCGCTCGTCCTGCCGTCGGGGAACTTCCTGGTGTCCGACACCACCCGGCACCAGCTGGTCGAGCTGGCCGCGGACGGCGAGAGCGTCGTGCGCCGGATCGGCAGCGGGGAGCGGGGGTTCGGGCCCGACGCGTTCAACGAGCCGCAGGGGCTCGCGCTGCTCGACGAGCGGACCGTGGTGGTCGCGGACACCGTGAACCACGCGCTGCGGGCCGTCGACCTCGAGAGCGGCGCCGTCACGACGCTCGCCGGCACCGGCCGGCAGTGGTGGCAGGGATCGCCCACCAGCGGGCCCGCGCGCGAGGTGGATCTGTCCTCGCCGTGGGACGTCGCCGTGTTCGGCGGCCGGGTGTGGACGGCGATGGCCGGTGTGCACCAGCTGTGGACGTACGACCCGGCGACGGGCACCGTCGAGGTCGCCGCGGGCACGACCAACGAGGGTCTGGTCGACGGCCCGGGCGACGAGGCCTGGTTCGCGCAGCCGTCCGGGCTCGCCGCCACCGAGGACCGGCTGTGGGTGGCCGACTCCGAGACGAGCGCGCTGCGCTGGGTGGAGCGGGACGGGACCGTGCACACGGCGGTCGGCACCGGTCTGTTCGACTTCGGGCACCGGGACGGGGACGCCGGGCAGGCGCTCTTCCAGCACCCGCTCGGTGTCACCGCGCTGCCCGACGGCTCGGTCGCGGTCGCGGACACGTACAACCACGCGCTGCGCCGCTACGATCCGGCGACGCGACAGGTCAGCACGCTCGCGACGGATCTGCGGGAGCCGAGCGCGGCGGTGCTCGCGGGGGACGACATCGTGGTCGTGGAGTCGGCCCGGCACCGGCTGACCCGGCTGCGGCTGCCCGAGGAGGCGGTGCGGGTGGACGCCGTCGCGCACCACACGCAGCGTGCCGCGACCGAGGTGGCGGGCGGCAGGCTGCGGCTCGACGTGATCTTCCAGGCGCCCGCCGGGCAGAAGCTCGACACCCGGTACGGGCCCTCGACGCGGCTGCTCGTCTCGTCGACGCCGCCGGAACTGCTCGTGGCGGGCGACGGCGCGGGCACCGAGCTGGCGCGTGAGCTGGTCCTGAACGCGGAGATCGAGGAGGGCGTGCTGCACGTGTCGGCGATGGCCGCGTCCTGCGACGACGACCCGGCCAACGAGTACCCGGCCTGCCACGTCCACCAGCAGGACTGGGGCGTGCCGGTGCGGGTGACCGAGGGCGGCGCGGACCGGCTGCCGCTGGTGCTGGCCGGCCTGGACGCCTGACGCCGTTTCCCGCGACACGCGTGAGGGGCCCGGGTCGTCCCGGGCCCCTCATGTCGTCTCACGCCCGCGCGGGCTCAGCCCTCCAGGAAGGCCACGAGAGCGTTCGCGAGCAGGAACGGGTCGTCCGCCCCGCACAGTTCACGCACGCTGTGCATCGACAGGATCGCCGCGCCGATGTCGACGGTCTTGATGCCGTGCCGTGCCGCGGTGATCGGGCCGATCGTCGTGCCGCACGGCATCGCGTTGTTGGACACGAACGACTGGAACGGCACCCCGGCCTTCTCGCAGGCCGCCGCGAACACGGCGCGGCCGCTGCCGTCGGTGGCGTAGCGGTTGTTGACGTTCACCTTGAGGATGGGGCCGCCGTTGGCCCGCGGGTGGTGCGTCGGGTCGTGCCGCTCCGCGTAGTTGGGGTGCACGGCGTGGCCGGTGTCGGAGGAGAGGCAGATCGTGCCGGCGAAGGCGCGTGCCTTGTCCTCGTAGGAGCCGCCGCGGGCGAAGACGGAGCGTTCGAGGACGCCGCCGAGCAGCGGGCCGTCGGCGCCGGTGTCGGACTGCGAGCCGTTCTCCTCGTGGTCGAACGCGGCGAGCACGGGGATGTACGGCAGGTCGTCCTGCTTGCTGACCTCGGCGAGGGCGGCGGTGCAGGCGTGCACGGAGAGCAGGTTGTCCATGCGGGGGCCGGCGAGCAGTTCGCGGTCGCGGCCCAGGTAGGCGGGTGCCTCGACGGCGTACGTCATGAGGTCCCAGCCGGTGATGGAGCCGCTCTCCAGCTCGTACTCCTCCTCGAGGAACGCGAGCAGGTCGCCCTCGTGGACGTCGTCGCCCAGGCCCCAGATCGGCTGCATGTGGCGCTGCTTGTCGAGCTTGAGGCCCTCGGGGGTGACCGAGCGGTCCAGGTGGACGGCGAGCTGCGGGACGCGCAGCAGGGGCCGGTCCACGTCGACGAGGCGCTCGGAGCCGTCGCGCAGGGTGATGCGGCCGGCGAGGCCCAGGTCGCGGTCGAGCCAGGAGTTGAGCAGGGGGCCGCCGTAGATCTCGACGGCGACCTGGCGCCAGCCCTGGCTGCCCAGGTCGGGCTGCGGCTTGACGCGCAGGTTCGGGGAGTCGGTGTGCGCGCCGACGATCCGGAACGGGGTGTGGGGTGCGGCGCCCTCCGGCACGTACCAGGCGATGATCGCGCCGCCGCGGACGACGAACTTGCCGCCCGTCGTCGCGTCCCAGGCGTCGGTCTCGGCGACCTGCCGGAAGCCGGCCTTCTCCAGGCGGGCCGCGGAGGTCGCGACGGCGTGGTAGGGCGTGGGGCTCGCGGCGAGGAAGGTCATCAGGTCGTCGGTGTGCCCACGATCGAAGGGGCCGGAGGGTCTGCGCATGCAGCCCAGGGTAGGCCCTGCGCCAGAACGGCCGCCCGCCCGCGTGCCGGGTGCGCCAGTCCGGCGGCTGCGGGTGAGCGAGGGCCGGCCGCGCAGTTCCCCGCGCCCCTGAA
>NZ_WWIA01000900.1 GCF_009870065.1 Streptomyces sp. SID5785
CTGACCGGCTCGACCGCGTTCGCGCCCGTGCTGAGCGAACTCGCGCAGAAGTACCGCGACCACTGCGGCGGCGAGCCGGACATCACGGTCGCCGCGCACGGCAGCCGGACCGGCGTGCGGGAGCTGGCCCTCGCGGGCGGGAAGCCGCAGGACGGCGCGACGGTCGTCGCCTTCTCGGACGGGCCGCGCCCGGCGAGCTACACGCAGCTCAGCGAGAGCCGCGTCGCGGTGTCGCTGTTCACCCTGGTCGCGCACGACGACGCCGAGGTCACCGACCTGTCCGTGACGGACGTGCGCCGGATCTACCGCGGCGAGATCCGCAACTGGAAGCAGCTGGGCAGCCCGGACCTGCCCCTGGTCCTGGTGAGCCGCACCTCCGGATCGGGCACCAGGTCGGCCCTGACCGAGCGGGTGCTCGGGGGCGCGGACGAACCGCCCGCCTCGTCGGACGACTGCGTGAACCGCACGCTGCGCAGCACGCCCGTCCTGCGCTGCGAGCTGGACTCCACGGAGCAGGTGCTCGACACGGTGGCCCGCACCCCGGGCGCCCTCGGATACGCCGAACTGCGGGCCGCGTCACCGCCGGACGCCCCGCGCGGACTGCACCGGATCACGCTCGACGGACGCGCCCCGGACCCGGACCGGCTGGATTCCGACGGGTACCCGTACCGGGAGATCGAGTACGCGTACACCTTCGGGCGGCCGCCCGCGGACTCGCTGGCGTCGAGCTTCCTGTCGTACGCGGTCGACAACGGCACGGGCAAGGGTGTCGTCGCGACGCACGGGCACCTGCCGTGCGGGACGCCGGTGGGGCTGCGGGTGTGCGGTTCCGTGGAGTGACAGCCGCACCACAGGAAACGTAGACTTTATGGGGTATTTCGGGCGCTCTCGCGTCCGGGACAGCGAGGTGACCTCATGGCCGGACAGTCCTCGAACCGGCGGCGCGCAGCGGCGCGAGCGCCGGTGGTGGCGACCTTCGTGTGCGCGAGCGCCCTCGCGGCGGCCGGGCCCGTGACCGCCGACGACGGCTCGGACCTGTCCGCGCAGGAGCTGGCCGATGCCGCCGAGAAGGAGCTCACGGACACCACGTCGCTGCACGTGACGGTGGACAACCGCACGGACGACCGCGATCAGCGCGCCCCCGCACGGCTCGACCTGCGCCTCGACGAGGACGGCAACTGCGCCGGTTCGCTGGTCATGGGGACGGGCGGCGCGGACGGCGGCAGCGTGGACCTGGTCAAGCGCGGCGACGAGGTCTGGATGAAGCCGGACACCGCGTTCTGGAAGGCGCAGATGCCGGGCGGCGGAGGCGAGCTGGCGGCCGAGCTCTTCGCGGGGCGGTACGTGCACGGCACGACCGACGACCCGATGCTCGACAGCCTCGCGGACGTGTGCGACCTGGACTCCGTCCGCGACGAGCTGACCGACGCGTCGCCGGGCACCGTGCAGGAGAACCTGGCCAAGGGCCCGCCGACGACGGTGCGCGGGACGGACGTCGTACCGCTGACGGGCCGCGAGCAGGGCAAGGACGTCACGCTGTACGTGACCTCGGACGCGCCCCACCGGCTGGTCAGGGCCACCGTGCGGGACCCCGGCGAGACGGTCGTGCTCGCGCTCGCGGACTACGGGAAGCCGGTGCCCGACCGGACGCCGCCGGCCGACGAGTCGGTGGACATCTCGAAGCTGCACGACGTCGACCCGGACGGCACCCCGCCACAGGCCGGGCCCCTGCGTGCGGCCGCGCTCGCTCAGCCGCCGCTCTTCGGGTAGCGCACGAAGAGCACGCCCTGGACCTCGCCGTGCGGCGCGCTGTACAGATGCGGGGCGTCGGCGGGCCACGCGGCGTGACCTCCGGGGCCCGCGGTCTGCGGGGCGTCGGGCAGCCCGACCACGGCGGTGCCCGAGAGCACCATGAGGCTCTCGGTGGTGCGCGGCACGTGCGCCGCCGACTCCTGGACCGCGCCGTCGGCGATGGTGATGCGGAAGACGTCGGTGGCGGCCCGCGCGTCCTCGTGGCGCTCGATGAGGACCGCGGTGACCGCGCTCCCGGAGACACCGCCGCCCGCCCCCGCGACGACGCCCGGGGGCGGATCGCCGAGGACGGCGCCGAGCGGCCGGCCGAGGGCGGTGGCCAGGGCGTAGAGCGTCTCCAGCGTGGGGTTGCGCCGGCCGCTCTCCAGTTCCGAGAGGGTGCCCTTGCCGACGCCGGAGCGGCGGGCGAGCTCGGACAGCGAGAGGCCGTCGGCCCGGCGCAGCTCCCTGAGCCGTCGCCCCACCTCGTCGTTCAGCCCCATGCGCCCTCCGTGGAACGGTGTTGACGGGTCGCCGCCGCCGTCCTTAGTGTTCCACATACAGAACGTTCCGTTTACGGAACAGGAACACCGGAACACCACCCGCACCCACCGCGCGGCAGCCCGGGCGGCCGGGCGGATCGCCCCTCGGCCCCGGAAGTGATGCCCTCATGCCCTCCCTCGCCCGCCTCCGCGCGCTCGCCCCGCCCTCCGCCGTCGCGGCCGGGCTGATCGCGGTCACGGTCGGCGTGACCAGCTCGGCGGCCCTGGTGTTCACGGCAGCCCGCGCGGCCGGCGCCGACGCCCGGGAGATCTCCTCGTGGATGCTCGCCCTCGGCATCGGACTCGCCGTCACCTGCATCGGACTGTCGCTGCGTTTCCGGGCGCCCGTCGTGACGGCCTGGTCGACGCCGGGCGCCGCGCTGCTCGCCACGAGCCTGGCGGGCGTGCCGATGGCCGAGGCCGTCGGCGCCTTCGTGTTCTGCGCCGTACTGATCCTGCTGAGCGGCGTGACCGGCTGGTTCGCCCGCGTCATGGACCGCATCCCGGTACCGCTCGCGTCGGCGCTGCTGGCGGGCGTGCTGCTCGAGTTCGGGACCGGGCTGTTCGCGCAGATGGAGGGCAGCTTCACCATCGCGTTCGCGGTGTTCGCCCTGTACCTGGCGGCGCGGCGGATCGTGCCGCGGTACGCGGTGCTCCTTGCGCTGGCCGGCGGGGTCGTGGCGTCGGTGCTCGCCGGGGGCTGGCACCTGGACCGGGTGCGCCTGTCGCTCGCGCAGCCGGTGTTCACCGCTCCCGTCTTCGACTGGAAGGTGCTGATCAGCGTCGGTGTGCCGCTGTTCGTCGTGACGATGGCCTCGCAGAACCTGCCGGGCGTGGCGGTACTGCGCGCCTCCGGCTACGACGTGCCGGTCTCGCCGCTGCTGACCTGGACCGGCGCGGCACAGGCCGTGCTGGCCCCGTTCGGCGCGTTCGGGCTCAACCTCGCGGCGATCACGGCTGCGATCTGCACGGGCGACGAGGCCCATCCGGACCGGGACCGGCGCTATCTCGCGGCCGTCTGGGCGGGCGTCTGCTATCTGTGCGTGGGGCTGCTCGGGGCGACCGTCGCCTCCCTGCTGAGCGCGATGCCGCACGCGCTCGTCCTGGCGGTGGCCGGTGTCGGCCTCCTCGCCACGATCGAGTCCTCGCTCGCGACGGCCCTGTCCGAACCGGCGTCGCGCGAGGCGGCCGTCGTCACGTTCCTCGCGACGGCCTCCGGGGTGACGCTGCTGGGGATCGGCTCCGCGTTCTGGGGGCTGCTCGCCGGGGTGCTGACCGGACTGGTCGCCTCGGCGGGCCGGCGCCGCAAGGCCGCCTCGGAGCCGGCCGGACGGGAGGAGGCCGGCCAGGAAGAGGCCGGACGCGAGGAGCTCAGTCCCGGCACACCTCCGCGAACCGCCTCGTGAACGCGGACCAGGCCGCGCCCGCGGCCGGCTCGGCGGCGCGGGCCCGCGCGAGGAGCCGGCCCCGGTCGAGACCGTGCTCGGCGAGCGCCGCGGGGTCCCAGCGCGCGATCCGGTCCGCGCTGACCTCCGGGTGGAACTGGGTGCCCCACGCGCGCGGACCGACCCGGAAGGCCTGGTACGGGCAGAGCTCGCTGGAGGCCAGCCACACGGCTCCGGGCGGCAGTTCGGTGATCGCGTCGACATGCCGCTCGATCGCCGGGACGCCGGAGCCGAGCCCGTGCAGCAGCGGATCCGTGGCCGCCTCGGGGCGCAGCCGGATCGGCGTGCTGCCGAGCTCCGGGCTGCCGTGCGCCGCGCGGACCGCGCCGCCGGCGACCTGCGCGAGCAACTGGCCGCCCAGGCAGATCCCGAGGTAGGGCGTCCCGCCGTCGAGGGCCTCGCGGGCCAGCCGCCGGGTCCCCGGCAGCCAGGGCGCCCGCGCGTCGTCGTCGGGCATGAAGCCGCCGCCGAGCACGAGCAGTGCCCGGCCGTCGAGGCTCTCGGGCAGTGCGTCCCCGTCGAAGGGCCGCACCACCTCCACGTCGGCCCCGGCGGCCCGCAGCCAGGTCCCGACCCGGCCCGGTCCACCGCCCTGGGTGTTCTGCACGACGACGACCCTGCCCATCGTCCGTCCTCCCTCGTCCCGTCCGCACCGGACAGCAGCAGATCAAGGCCGCACGGCCACGTCAACGGCGCCCTCCTTCCCGTGCGGCTCTTCTGCGGGCGCCACACCCCTATGAACTGACGGTCCATCAGGTTACGCTCCGCGCATGACTTCCACGGTGGTGTGGGGCACCGGGAACGTGGGGCGGGCGGCCGTCAGGGCCGTCGACGCCCACCCCGGGCTCGAACTGTCCGGCGTGCTCGTGCACGATCCCGCCAAGGCCGGCCGCGACGCGGGCGACCTCGCGGGGCTCGACCACGCCCTCGGCGTCAGCGCCACGACCGACGTGGAGGCGGTGCTCGCGACACGTCCGGGCGCCGTCTTCTACGCCGCGTCCGGCGAACTGCGCCCCGACGAGGCGCTCGACGACCTCTGCCGCGCCCTGCGGGCCGGCGCCGTCGTCGTCACCCCGGCGCTCTATCCGCTGTACGACCCGCGCAGCGCGCCCCCCGACTTCACCGGTCCCGTGCACGCGGCGATCGCGGAGGGCGGCGGCTCGCTGTTCGTGTCCGGCGTGGACCCCGGCTGGGCCAACGACGTCCTGCCGCTCCTGGTCAGCGGCCTGGGCTCGCGCATCGACGCCGTACGCTGCCAGGAGATCTTCGACTACTCCACGTACGACCAGGCGGACTCGGTCCGCGATCTGGTCGGCATGGGGCACCCCATGGACTACGAGCCGCTGATGCTCGCCGAGTCCGTGCCGACGATGGTGTGGGGCGGACAGCTCCGGCTGCTCGCGCGTGCGCTCGGCCTCGAACTGGACGAGATCCGCGAGACGCTGGAGCGCCGTCCGCTGGACGCGGACGTCACGACCGCGTCGATGGGCGACTTCGCGAAGGGTACGCAGGGAGCGGTGCGCTTCGAGGTGCAGGGCGTCGTCGACGGCGCCGTCCGGCTCGTCGTCGAGCACATCACGCGCATCCACCCCTCGTGCGCCCCCGACTGGCCGCTGCCGCCGGGCGGCGGCGCCGGGGCGCACCGCGTGATCGTCGAGGGGCGCCCGCACATCGAGGTGACCGTCCAGGCCACGGACGAGGGCGGCAACCACGCGGCCGGCGGCAACGCGACCGCCGTGGGCCGCCTGGTCGGCGCGATCGACTGGCTCGTGACGGCGCCCCCGGGCCTCTACGACGCGCTCGACGTGCCCGTACTGCCCGCCACCGGCCGGATCGGAAGGACCCCGTGATGAGAATCGACATCCCCGAGGACCAGGACCCGATCCCGTACGTGTGGGGCGAGATGGTGCCCGGCATCGGGCCTATAGCCGCCCAGTACTCGATGGCGGTCTACGACCACTCCACGCTCGGGCTGCGCGAGTTCGAGGCGGCCCGGCTGCGGATCGCGCAGATCAACGGCTGTCTGTTCTGCCTCGACTGGCGTACCGAGCGCGACGGCGAGAAGGTCGAGGAGTCCTTCGCGGACGCGGTGGAGCAGTGGCGCACGACCGACGCCTTCGACGAACGGACCCGGCTCGCCGCCGAGTACGCGGAGCGGTACGCGCTCGACCACCACGGACTCGACGAGGAGTTCTGGTCCCGGATGACGGCGCGCTACAGCCAGCCGGAGATCGTGGAACTGAGCATGGCGATCGGTTCCTGGCTGGCCTTCGGCCGGCTCAACCACGTCCTCGGCCTCGACGCGGTGTGCGTTCTGCCCAAGCCCTGAACAGGGCGTGCGCGCCTGGGGACCTGGGCAGAACGGTCCGGCCGCCGGCCTCTAGAGGTCGGCGGCGACGATCTTCTCGATGTTGCGCTCGGCGAGCGCGGTGATCGTCACGAACGGGTTGACGCTGGTGTTGCCCGGGATCAGCGCGCCGTCCATGACGTACAGCCCCGCGTACCCGTGCAGACGGCCGTAGTTGTCGGTGGCCTTGCCGAGGACGGCGCCGCCGAGCGGGTGGTAGGTCAGGTGGTCGCCCCAGATCTTGTACGTACCGAACAGGTCGGTGCGGTAGATCGTGCCCTCCTTGGAGTTGATGCGGTCGAAGATGGACCGGGCCATGTCGATCGAGGGCTGCTTCCAGGCCGTCTGCCAGTTCAGGTCGACCGAGTTCGTCGCCGGGTTCCAGGTGAACCGGGCCCGGTGCGGGTTCTTGGTGATCGACAGGTAGAACGAGGCGAAGGTCTCGATGCCGGTGGGCAGCGGCGCGACCTCGGCGAAGGCGCCTCCCGCGTCCCAGTTGTCGATGCCGCCGGTGGGGATGGACGACTGCAGGGCGCCGGTCGGGTCCCACAGGTGGTTGGCGCGGCCGCACATCACGTTGCCGTTGTCGCCCCAGCCCTGGCCGATCTCCTCGTTGAGCGCGGGCAGCGCTCCGGTGGCCTTGAGCCGCGTGAGGAGCTTGCTGGTGCCCACGCTGCCCGCCGCGAAGAACACCCGCTCGGCGCTGACCTCCTTGGTGGCGGTGACGGTCCCGACGGTGTCGAGCTGCTCGATCCGCACGGTGTAGCCGCCGGCGGCAGGACGCACCTCGGTGACCCGGTGGAGCGGGGACACGCTGACCCGGCCGGTGGCGGCGGCGCGGGCGAGGTACGTCTTCTGCAGGGACTTCTTGCCGTGGTTGTTGCCGTAGAGGATCTCCCCGGCGAGCGCCGACCGGGGAACCGTCCCGGCCTCCTCCTGCTTCATGTAGTCCCAGTCGTACACGTCCGGCACGAAGACGAACGGGAAGCCCGAGCGCTGCGCGTGCTTGCGGCCCACGCGCGCGTACTGGTACGCGTCGGTGGTCTCGAACCAGTCGGGGTCGATGGTCGCGACGCCCAGCCCCGCGTTGGCGCGCGGGTAGTAGGTGGCGTACATCTCCCCCGCGTCGACCGTGGGCAGGATCGCGCCGAAGTTCTCGCGGCGGGGTGTGACCGCCATGCCGCCGTTCACGAGTGAGCCGCCGCCGACGCCGCGGCCCTGGTAGACGATGATGCCGCCGAACTCCTCGGCGTCGAGGATGCCGGTGTGCCGGGGCACGTCGCGGTCGATGGGGAAGCCGAGGAAGTTGCTGAGCGGTTGTCTGGTTCTGGTGCGCAGCCAGAACGATCTGTAGTCCGGCTGGGTCGTGTTGGCGAAGATCTTGCCGTCCGAGCCGGGCGTGTCCCAGGCCTTGCCCATCTCGATCATCTGGACGTCGACGCCGGCCTCGGCGAGCCGCAAGGCGGTGACGGCGCCGCCGTAGCCGGAACCGATCACGAGGGCCGGGACGCGGGCGCCGTCGGCCACCGGGGCGAGCGCCGGGGTGACGGCGCGGGCGGCCGCGGCGGCCGGTCCGGCCAGCGCCACGGCACCGAGAAGAGAACCTGTTCCTGCGAGGAAGCCACGCCGGGACAGTCCGTTACGGTGCTTTTCAGGAGGGGTTGAGGCAGTCATTCCGAGTTCCTCACTCTCGACGGAATCAGAACGAGTTCTACTGTTGATCGGCAACAAGGTGAATGGAAACTATTCGGTAACTACGGTTGGTTTTCCGCCGTTGTGTCGATCTTGCGGCCCGGGCGCGGTCCAGGGTGCGGACGGGACCGCCCGCCACCAACCGGCCGAGGAGGAGCGCGACTTGGTCCAGACGAATCTCTTGACGCCTTCCCCTGCCGCCCCTTAAATCAACTCTTGAAGTAATCGCACCGCGCACACCCCCACTGTCTTCACTTTCCGGCGTGTCCGAGACAGGCACGATCCCCCTACCCGAAGTGACGTGATGCTCCATGCGCTCTTCCCTCCGCCGCAGACTGCCGCTCGGCGCGGCCGCGCTGCTGTGTCTCGGCGCCGCGCTCGTCCCCACGGCGAACGCGGCAGGCACCGACGACACGGGCGCCACCGCCGTCACCTTCTCCGACGAGTTCGACGGGCCCGCGGGCTCGGCGGTCGACGGATCGAAGTGGCAGATCGAGACCGGCGACAACGTCGACAACCACGAACGGCAGTACTACACGGCGGGTTCGGACAACGCCGCGCTCGACGGCCAGGGCCATCTGGTCATCACGGCCCGCAAGGAGAACCCCGGCAACTACCAGTGCTGGTACGGGACCTGCGAGTACACCAGCGCGCGGCTGAACACGTCGGGCAAGTTCTCGACCACGCACGGGCATGTCGAGGCCCGGATGAAGATCCCGCGCGGGCAGGGCATGTGGCCCGCGTTCTGGATGCTCGGGGACGACATCGGTTCGGTCGGCTGGCCGAACTCGGGCGAGATCGACGTGATGGAGAACGTCGGCTTCGAGCCCAACACCGTGCACGGCACGATCCACGGGCCGGGGTACTCCGGCTCGGGCGGCATCGGCGCGGGGTACTCGCTGCCCGGCGGTGCGGCCTTCGCCGACGACTTCCACACCTTCGCGGTGGACTGGTCGCCGAACTCGATCAAGTGGTCCGTGGACGGCACGGTCTACCAGACCCGCACGCCCGCCGACGTGGGCGGCAACCAGTGGGTCTTCGAGAAGCCGTTCTTCGTCATCCTGAATCTCGCGGTCGGCGGCTACTGGCCCGGCGACCCGGACGGCAGCACCCAGCTGCCGCAGCAGCTGGTCGTCGACTACGTGCGGGTCAGCAACGGCTGATCCTGCACCGCACCCCCACGGTGCGGGTGCGGTGACCCGGCTGCCGGGTCACCGCACCCGTGCGGGCGTCACGCCTGGACGCGGCACTCCGGGTGACCCCAGCCGTCGGGGTTCTTCGCGATCTGCTCCCCCGCGGCGTAGGAGCGGCCGCACCGGCAGCGGCCCGGGAA
>NZ_WWIA01000901.1 GCF_009870065.1 Streptomyces sp. SID5785
TGTCATGCGCGCGGACGAGGTCCGTCCGTCGCTCACCCCCGAGCAGGCGCTCTCCGGCGCCCCGGCCCAGGAGCAGCAGCGTTTCAAGGTGCCGCAGATCCTGGGGGAGGACTAAGAAGTCATGACGGACACGAACATCATCAAGCTCACCGCCGCCGAGACCGCCGCGAAGATCGCCTCCGGCGAGCTCACCGCCGTCGAGGTCACCGAGGCCCACCTGGCCCGGATCGAGGCCGTCGACGAGAAGGTGCACGCCTTCCTGCACGTCGACCGCGAGGGCGCCCTCGCGCAGGCCGCGGCCGTCGACGCCAAGCGCGCGGCGGGCGAGAAGCTCGGCCCGCTGGCCGGCGTCCCGCTCGCGCTCAAGGACATCTTCACCACCGAGGGCATCCCGACCACGGTCGGCTCCAAGATCCTCGAGGGCTGGATCCCGCCGTACGACGCGACGCTCACGAAGAAGCTCAAGGCCGCCGACGTCGTCATCCTCGGCAAGACCAACATGGACGAGTTCGCCATGGGGTCCTCGACGGAGAACAGCGCGTACGGCCCGACCGGCAACCCGTGGGACCTCACCCGCATCCCCGGCGGCTCCGGTGGCGGCTCGTCCGCCGCGCTCGCCGCCTTCGAGGCCCCGCTCGCGATCGGCACGGACACCGGCGGCTCCATCCGCCAGCCCGCGGCCGTCACCGGCACCGTCGGCGTCAAGCCCACGTACGGCGGCGTCTCCCGCTACGGCATGGTCGCCTTCTCGTCCTCCCTGGACCAGGGCGGTCCGTGTGCCCGTACGGTGCTCGACGCGGCCCTGCTGCACGAGGTCATCGCCGGGCACGACCCGCTCGACTCCACGTCCATCGACGCCCCGGTCCCGCCGGTCGTCGAGGCCGCGCGGAACGGCAGCGTGCAGGGCATGCGGGTCGGCGTCGTCAAGCAGTTCCGCGGCGAGGGCTACCAGGCCGGTGTCGTGCAGCGCTTCGACGAGTCGGTCGAGCTGCTGAAGTCGCTCGGCGCCGAGATCGTCGAGCTCGACTGCCCGACCTTCGACCTGGCGCTGTCCGCGTACTACCTGATCGCGCCCTCCGAGTGCTCCTCGAACCTCGCCCGGTTCGACGCCATGCGCTACGGCCTGCGGGCCGGCGACGACGGCACGCACTCCGCCGAGGAGGTCACCGCGCTCACCCGCGAGGCCGGCTTCGGCGACGAGGTCAAGCGCCGCATCATCCTGGGCACGTACGCGCTGAGCTCCGGCTACTACGACGCGTACTACGGCAGTGCCCAGAAGGTCCGCACACTCATCACCCGTGAGTTCGAGGCCGCGTTCGAGAGCGTCGACGTCATCGTCTCGCCGACGACGCCGACCACCGCCTTCCCGATCGGCGAGCGCGCCGACGACCCGATGGCGATGTACCTCGCCGACCTGTGCACCATCCCGACCAACCTGGCCGGCAACGCCGCCATGTCGCTTCCGTGCGGCCTGGCCCCCGAGGACGGCCTGCCGGTCGGCCTGCAGATCATCGCCCCCGCCATGAAGGACGACCGCCTGTACAAGGTGGGCGCAGCCGTCGAGGCCGCCTTCGTGGAAAAGTGGGGTCACCCGCTGCTCGAGGAGGCTCCGTCGCTGTGAGTGCCATGGCAAAGAAGGCCAAGAACTTCAAGAAGTCCAAGACCGGCGTGTACGTGTCGGCCGCCAGCACCGCCTTCGGCGCGATCAGCGTCGCGAAGCAGGCGAAGATGGCCCGCAACGACAACGACACCCTGCGGCTGATCGACGCCGCCGTGTCCGCCGCCGCCATCGTCACCGGCCTGGCGATCCTCTACCGGGAGCTCAAGCGCCTGGGCGACGACGACGTCCTGCTGGGCTGAGAGGGAAAGTTTCACCGTGACTGCCACGACTGACCTGGTGTCGTACGAGGACGCGCTCGCGTCGTACGACCCCGTCATGGGCCTCGAGGTCCATGTCGAACTCGGCACCAAGACGAAGATGTTCTGCGGCTGCTCCACCGAGCTGAAGCAGGACGCCAACAGCCAGACCTGCCCGACCTGCCTCGGACTGCCCGGCGCGCTGCCGGTCGTCAACGAGATCGGCGTCGAGTCGGCCATCAAGATCGGCCTCGCGCTGCACTGCGAGATCGCCGAATGGTGCCGCTTCGCCCGGAAGAACTACTTCTATCCGGACATGCCGAAGAACTTCCAGACCTCCCAGTACGACGAGCCCATCGCCTTCGACGGCTACCTCGACGTACAGCTGGAGGACGGCGAGGTCTTCCGCGTGGAGATCGAGCGCGCCCACATGGAGGAGGACACCGGCAAGTCGACGCACGTCGGCGGTGCCACCGGCCGCATCCAGGGCGCCTCGCACTCGCTGCTCGACTACAACCGCGCGGGCATCCCCCTCATCGAGATCGTCACCAAGCCGATCGAGGGCGCCGGCGAGCGGGCCCCCGAGGTCGCGAAGGCCTACGTCGCCGAGCTGCGCGAGGTCATCAAGGCGCTCGACGTCTCCGAGGCCCGCATGGACAAGGGCCAGATGCGCTGCGACGTGAACCTGTCGCTGCGCCCGAACGGCACCGAGACGTTCGGCACCCGCTCCGAGACGAAGAACGTGAACTCGCTGCGGTCCGTCGAGCGCGCCGCCCGCTTCGAGATCCAGCGGCACGCGGCCGTCCTGAACTCCGGCGGCACGATCGTGCAGGAGACCCGTCACTTCCACGAGGAGGACGGCTCCACCACGTCGGGCCGCATCAAGGACAACGCCGAGGACTACCGGTACTTCCCGGAGCCCGACCTGGTGCCCGTCGCCCCGTCCCGCGAGTGGGTCGAGGCGCTGCGCTCCGAGCTCCCCGAGCTGCCGCTCGCCCAGCGCAACCGGCTGATCGAGGAGTGGGACATCAGCGCCCACGACATGCAGTCGATCCGCAACGCCGGTGCCATCGGCCCGATCGTCGCCACGATCAACGCCGGTGCCGACTCCACGTCCGCCCGTAAGTGGTGGATGGGCGAGCTGGCGCGCAACGCCAACGAGCAGGGCGTCGAACTCGGCGAGCTGCCGATCACGCCCGAGCAGGTGGCCCGCGTCTCCGAGCTCGTCACCAAGGGCGACCTGAACGACAAGCTCGCCCGCCAGGTCATCGACGGCGTCCTCAAGGGCGAGGGCACGCCGGACGAGGTCGTCGACCGGCGCGGTCTGAAGGTCGTCTCCGACGAGGGCGCGTTGTCCGCCGCCGTCGACGAGGCCATCGCCGGCAACGCCGGGATCGTCGCCAAGATCCAGTCCGGCAAGGTCGCGGCCGCCGGCGCTCTGGTGGGCGCCGTCATGAAGGCGACCCGGGGGCAGGCCGACGCGGCCCGCGTCAAGGAACTGATCCTCGACAAGCTGGGCGTCAGCGAGGGCTGACGTTCCACTCCGCCGGTCAGTCGTGGGGGCGCGGGCTCGCTGCCCGCGCCCCCACGGGGCTCTGCCCCGGACCCTGCTCCTGCCTCGCCGGGGAGCTTGAACTCTTGGGGCGTGAACGTGCTCGTCTCCCTCGCTCTGCTCGCCGTCACCCTGGCCTTCGCCGTGCTGCGGCCCCGCCGGTGGCCGGAGGCTGTCGTCGCCGTCCCCGCCGCCGTCGTCGCCGTGGCCACCGGCCAGGTGAGCGGCGACCACGCCTGGGCCGAGACGAAGGACCTGCTTCCCGTCGTCGGCTTCCTCGCCGCGATCCTCCTGCTCGCCCAGCTGTGCGCCGACGACGGCCTGTTCCGCGCCGCCGGTGACGCCGTCGCGCGGGCCTGTCACGGCAGTCCCACCCGCATGCTGGGCGGCGTCTTCGCGGTGGCCGCCGCGGTCACCGCCGTCCTGAGCCTGGACGCCACCGTCGTGCTGCTCACCCCGGTGGTGTTCGCGACGGCGGCCCGCATCGGGGCGCGGCCCCGCCCGCACGTCTACGCGAGCGCCCATCTGGCCAACTCCGCGTCCTTGCTGCTGCCCGTCTCCAACCTCACGAACCTGCTGGCCTTCACCGCGAGCGGGCTGAGCTTCACCCGGTTCGCCGCGCTGATGACGCTGCCGTGGCTCGTCGCGATCGGCGTCGAGTACGCGGCCTTCCGGCGGTTCTTCGCCGCCGACCTCGCCGCGCCCGCGCACGAGCCCAAGGACGACGAGACGCCGGGCGTGCCCCGCTTCACGCTCGTCGTGCTCGGCCTCACGCTCGCCGGGTTCGCGGTCGCCTCGTTCGCCGGGGCCGAGCCGCTGTGGGCGGCGCTGGCCGGCGCGCTCGTGCTCGGCGCCCGCTCGCTGGCCCGCCGCCGCAGCACCCCGCGCGAACTGCTCACCGCCGCCAACCTGCCCTTCTGCCTGTTCGTTCTCGCCCTCGGCATCGTCGTCAAGGCCGTCGTCGACCAGGGCCTCGGCGACGGCATCGCCCGGGTGCTGCCCGACGGGTCCGCCCTGACCACGCTCCTCGCGATCGCCGGCGTGGCCGCGCTGCTGGCCAACCTGATCAACAACCTGCCGGCCGTGCTCGCCCTGCTCCCGGTCGTCGCGCCCGCGGGCCCCGGACCGGTCCTCGCCGCGCTCATCGGCGTCAACCTCGGCCCCAACCTCACGTACATCGGCTCGCTCGCGACCCTCCTGTGGCGGCGCATCGTGCACGCCCACGGCACCGATCCCGAGCTGGGCGAGTTCACCCGGCTCGGGCTGCTCACGGTGCCCGCGAGCCTGCTCGGCTCGACACTCGCGCTGTGGGCCGCGCTGGCCGTGCTCGGCTGATCGGCCGACACATCCGGGGCCGGGGCACGGCGCGCACGGCGGAGTTGGACGTTTGTGGCGGACCCTTGGACGTTTACGCCGCGGCCCGTCCCCGTACTTCCCAGGTCCATCCGGCATCGCTAGCGTCCCGCCGAACCAGTCGACAGGTCGCGTGAAGACCATGACCCCCGGAGGTCCCGTGTCAGGGTCGCAGCAGTCCCCGGAGCCGTCCCGCAGACGCCTCGTGGCCCTGGGCGCAGGCGCGCTCGGCGCCGCCGCCGTCGGCTCCTTCCTGCCGCCGTCGCTCCAGCAGGCCCTCGCCGCGCAGGCCGGAGCCGGGGCGCTCCCGCAGGGCGGGCTCGACGCCATCGAGCACGTCGTGATCCTCATGCAGGAGAACCGGTCCTTCGACCACTACTTCGGCACCCTGCGCGGTGTCCGCGGCTTCGGCGACCGCAACGCGATCCGCCTGCCGGACGGCAACAGCGTCCTCGAACAGCCCGGCCCCCTGCACACCGTGCTGCCCTTCCCGGTCCGGGACGCCGCCGCCGCGCAGCACAAGGACCTCCAGTACATCGGCGCCCTCGACCACTCCTGGGACGGCGGCGCCAAGGCCTGGAACAAGGGCTGGCACGACGGCTGGATCACCGCCAAGACCGCCGCCACGATGGCGTACTACACGCGTGAGGACATCCCGCTGCACTACGAGCTCGCCGACACCTTCACCGTCTGCGACGCCTACCACTCCTCCATCCACTCCTCCACCAGCCCCAACCGCAACCACCTGTGGAGCGGCAGGACGGGCTACGAACCGGGCGGTGACCGCGCCGTCGGCAACGACGCCTACGACGAGGGCACCCACCCCGGCTACGACTGGGGCACGTACGCCGAGCGCCTGGAGGCGGCCGGGGTCAGCTGGCAGACGTACACCGAGTGGGAGAACTTCACCGACAACCAGATCGAGTTCTTCGCCGGTTTCAAGGCCGTCGCCCGCAAGGCCCTGGCCGGGACGGGCCTCACCTACATGGAGGCCTTCTACGCCAAGGTGCGCGACGCGCAGGACGACGCCGCGCGCGAGGAGCTCCTCGCCACCCTGGAGCAGGGCGTCTCGACGCTCACCCGCAGCGAGCGCTCCCTCTTCGAGCGGGCGCTGCGCCGCGTCCCCACCGGCAAGCTCGCCGAGACGTTCGCGAAGGACGTCGCCGCGGGCAAGCTCTCCCGCGTCTCCTACCTGGTGCCGTCCGCCGTCGACTCCGAGCACCCCTCCGTCTCGTCGCCGATCCACAGCGCGACCATCGTCTACCGGGTGCTCGACGCGCTCGCCTCGCACCCCGAGGTGTGGAGGAAGACCGCCGTCTTCATCAACTACGACGAGAACGACGGCTTCTTCGACCACGTCCCGCCGCCGGTCCCCGGCCCGGACGTCACCGAGGAGCACTGGCAGGGCCTGCCCACCGGCCTCGGCATGCGCGTACCGATGCTCGTCGTCTCGCCGTGGACCGTCGGCGGGTACGTCTGCTCCGAGGTCTTCGACCACACCTCCGTCATCCGCTTCCTGGAGCGCTGGACCGGCGTGCGCGAGCCGAACATCGGCGCCTGGCGCCGCCAGGTCACCGGCGACCTCACCGGCGCCTTCGACTTCCACCGCACCGCGCGGCTGCCGTCCCTCGAGCGGCCCGGTCCCGTCCCGGAGTTCAGCGGACGCTGGGCGCCGCAGCCGCCGGCCCGGCAGTCGCTGCCCGAGCAGGAGCCCGGCACCCGGCCCGCGCGCCCGCTCCCGTACCAGCCGGACGCCCACGTGCGCGTGCAGGACGGCCGGCTCACCCTGCACCTGGCGAACGCCGGGCCCTCCAGCGTCCACTTCGCGCTCTACCCCTACGCCGGGGAGTCCGCGGCGCCGCAGCACTTCGACGTCGTCCGCGAGCGGTCCGTGCCGGTCGACGCCGGCACGTCGTACGACTTCACCGTGACGGGCCCCAACGGCTTCCGGCGCGAGTTCCAGGGCCGTACCGACTTCGGCGGCGACGTCACCACGACCGTGGACGGGCGGGCGCGGGTGCTGCGCGTCCGGCTGCGCGCCACGGGGGAGGGGCCCCGCACGTTCACCGTGGGGCGGCGGACCGTGACCGTCCGGCCCGGTCGCACCGTGACCGTCGTCCACGAGACGGGCCACGCGAAGGGCTGGTACGACCTCGAGATCACCGCCGAGGGATTCCGCAGGCGCCTCATGGGCCACATCGAGAACGGACGCCCCAGCGTGTCCGGTTGAGCCGCCCGGGCGGGCTCCGGTAGCCCGTCCGGCGGTCCAGACCTGTGAGTAAGGCCACGAAAGCGACAAAGGATCAAGTAGGCCTGCAAGAGTGGCGGCCACTTGCTCATGTGTTCTTTGCGGGCTGTTCATCCTTAAACGGCTGTTCCCGGTCAAAGATCCACGAAAAACCCAGGGAGCACGCCTGTGGCCGCACTCGCACGCTGGTGTGTCCGGCATCGGCTCGTGGTCGTCCTCCTGTGGCTGCTGGCCCTCGGAGGCACCGCCGCGGCCGCCGCGGTCGCCGGGTCCGCGTACTCGAACGACTACGAGGCACCCGGCACCGAGTCCGGCCACGCCACCCGGCTCCTGAACGAGAACTTCGCCGGGCTCGGCGGCGACAGCGACACCGTCGTCTGGCACGTCGACGGCTCCACCGTGCGGGCCGCCGACGTCGAGACCACCATGACCAACACCCTCGACGAGATCGCCGCCCTGCCCGGCGTCGCCGACGTCGCCTCGCCCTACGAGACCGGCACCGCCGCCGGGATCAGCGCCGACGGCCGCACCGCGTACGCCACCGTCACCTTCGACCGGCAGTCCGACGACCTGCCCGCCGCCCAGGCGCAGGCCGTCGTCGACACCGCCCACGAGGCCGAGACCCACGGGCCCGACGGACTCCAGGTCGAGCTCGGCGGCAGCGCCGTCGCCCTCACCGAACCCACCTCCGCCCACGTGTCGGAGATCGTCGGCGTGGTCG
>NZ_WWIA01000902.1 GCF_009870065.1 Streptomyces sp. SID5785
ACCCGTACGGGGCGCGGCGGCCTCCGCGGGCCGATGACTGCGGACCTTCTGCGCGGCCTTGCGGCCCATCCGCTCGATCGGGTCGACGGACTGCGCGCACCCGGCGAGCAGCGCGGCGGCCAGCGCACACCCGGCCAGCCGCGCGCCGCACCGCCGCAGGGCCGCCCCCGCTCCGGCACCTGTCACAGGTAGTCCTCCAGGCGGGCCACCGCGTAGCCCTTGTCGGTGACGTACTTCATGAATTTGCGGACCATGTCGGGCATGGTGCCCTTCCATTCGTCCCGACCCCGGAAATGAGTGAGGATGATGTCCCCCGGATGGATGTCTCTGTCCTCCTCCCGGTAGTCGAGCTTGTCGACGAAGACCTCGGCGTTCCAGATCGGCGCGTACTTGATGCCGCAGGACTTGGCGGCCTTGAGGGTGTCCTCGTTGTAGTTGCCGAAGGGCGGGCGCATCATCTGCGGCGCCTTGCCGTAGTGCTTCTTCATGATCTTCTGCATGCCGCAGATCTCGTGCTTCTGCTCGGCGTAGGACAGCCCGGGCAGGTACGGGTGCGTGAGCGTGTGGTTGTTCAGGGTGACGCCGAGCCGCTCGGCCTTCTTGAAGTAGCCGTAGTCGTCCTGGATCTCCTGGTCGGTCAGGAAGGCCGTGTACGGGATGTGCAGCTCGCTCATCATCTTCAGGAACTCGGGGTCCTTGTTCGACCCGTCGTCGATGGTGAGGAAGACGACCTTGTCCTTGGTCGGCACCGTGGTGAAGACGGGGGGCAGGCCGAGTTCGGCCTGGTCGCCGACCTCGAAGCCCTTGCGGGGCTTGATGACGGGCTTCTTCGCGGGCGGCGCGGGCGCGACGAGCGGCGCCCTGGCCAGGCCCCAGCTCCTGGCGAGGGCGAGCCGTGCGGTGCGGGCCACGCTCTGCCGGGCCGCGAAGTCGGCGCGGGCGCCGGCCGCGGGCGCCGCGGTCAGCCCCTGCGGGGCGCTGCGCAGGACACCGCGCGGCATGCCGGGCAGGGCGGCGGGAACGGCCCGGGGGGCGCCCTGCGCGGGGCGGGCGGGCTGGTGCGCGGGCTTCTCGGCGCGCTTGCCGGCCGGCCCCCCGGCGGGCTTCTCGGCATGCTTGCCCGCGGGCTTCTCCGCGTCCTTGCCCGCCGGCTTCTCGGCGTCCTTGCCCGCCGACTTCTCCGCATCCTTGCCCGCCGGCTTCTCGGGGTGCTTCGCCACGTGGCTGTCCGCGCCCCGGGCCGAACCGGTGTCGGTCGCGTCGTCGGGCCCCGCGGCGCAGCCGGAGGCGAGGGCCGCGGCGACCAGCGCGGCGGCCGTGCAGCGGACGGCCGTTCCGCGTACGGACCCGCGCCGGGGGGCCTGGTCGGCACCACGCCGGGATTTCCCCTTTACGGCGGTTTCTTCGTTTTGTCGTACTAGTTGCATGGCGCCGGATCCTCGCAGCTCACAGCGCTGATCGGCCGCCGACACCGCCGCCGGGCCCGCACCATCCACCGACTGGCCCACAATGGGCCGGGTGAGCTCCTTCTCCACCCCCGCCGACCTCGCCGCCCTCCTCGCCCCCGAGGGCCGGGCCCTGCTCGACGAACTGCGCGACCACGACCCGGGCCAGGAGCTCGCGCTCGCCACCCGGCTGCGCCGCGACCACCCCGCGGGGCTGGTCTCCGCCGCCCTCACCCAGGCCCGGCTGCGCCAGCGCGCGGTCGCCAAGTTCGGGGCGCAGGACGCGGCCCGGATGTTCTTCACCCCGCACGGCGTCGAGCAGGCGACCCGGACGAACGTGGCGGCCCACCGCGCCGCCGCGTTCACCGCGCTCGGCGTCCGCTCGGTCGCCGACCTGTGCTGCGGGATCGGCGGCGACGCCATCGCGCTGGCCCGCGCCGGAATCCGCGTCCTCGCCGTCGACCGGTCCCCGCTGACCTGCGCCGTCGCCCGGGCCAACGCCGAGGCGCTGGGCCTCGCCGAGCTCATCGAGGTGCGCGAGGCGGACGTCACCGAGGTGGACACGGACGGGTACGACGCCGTGTTCGTCGACCCGGCCCGGCGCTCCGACAAGCGGGGCCGGATCTTCGACCCCGAGGCCTACTCGCCGCCGCTGTCCTGGGCCGTGGACGCCGCCCTGAAGGCCCCGCGCGCCGCGCTGAAGATCGCCCCCGGCATCCCGCACGAGGCGATCCCGGCCGGGGCGGACGCCGAGTGGATCTCCGACGGGGGCGAGGTCAAGGAGGCCGTGCTGTGGTTCGGCACGGAGCCCGGCCGGATGCGCGCCACGCTGCTGCCGGGGCCGCGCACCCTCATCGGGCGCGGCCTGCCCGACCCCGGAGTCCGGCCGGTGGGACGGTACGTGTACGAGCCGGACGGCGCCGTCATCCGGGCGCATCTCGTCGCCGAGGTGGCCGAGGAGGTCGGCGGCGGGCTGCTCGACGAGACCATCGCGTACGTCACGGCGGACGAGCTGCGCGACACGGGGTACGCGGCGGCGTACGAGATCACCGACCGACTCCCGTTCAACGTGAAGAAGTTGAAGGCGCTGCTGCGGGAGCGGGAGGTCGGCGTGCTGACCGTCAAGAAGCGCGGGTCGGCCGTCGAGCCGGAGGAGCTGCGGCGCAAGGTCATGCCGAAGCCCTACGGGAAGGGCTCCGCGACCGTGTTTCTGACCCGGGTCGCCGGTGCCCCGACCATGCTGGTGGGCGCCCCCGTTCGCTGAGGTCACGGGGCTCCGCCCCGGACCCCGCTCCTCAGTCGCCGGAGGGGCTCGTTCCTGCCCGGCGCAGCAGGAAATCCCGTTCCCGTTCGTTCTTCGTCAGGTCCGCCGCGCGGCGGAACTCCGCGATCGCCTCCTCCCGCCTCCCCAGGCGCTCCAGCAGATCCCCGCGCACACTCGGCAGCAAGTGGTAGCCCTTCAGGGCCGGTTCGTCGGCCAGCGCGTCCACGAGGGCGAGGGCGGCCTCGGGGCCCTCCGACATCGAGACGGCCACCGCCCGGTTCAGCTCGACGACCGGCGACGGGGAGCGGGCCGCGAGCAGGGCGTACAGCGCGGCGATCCGGGCCCAGTCGGTCTCCTCGTACGTGTGCGCCCGCGCGTGGCAGGCGGCGATGGCGGCCTGGAGCGCGTACGGGCCGGGGGCGCCGGGGGCGACCGACCGCGCCGTGGCGAGGGCGGCGAAGCCGCGCCGGATCAGCAGCCGGTTCCAGCGGGTGCGGCGCTGGTCCCTGAGCAGGACGGGGGTGCCGTCGGGTCCGGTGCGGGCGGCGGCGCGCGAGGACTGAAGCTCCAGGAGCGCGGCCAGGCCGTGCACTTCGGGCTCCTTCGGCATCAGCGGCTGCAGGACGCGGGCCAGGCGCAGCGCGTCCTCGCACAGCGCGGGCCGCAGGTGGTCGTCGCCCTCGGTGGCCGCGTACCCCTCGTTGAAGATGAGGTAGATGACCTCCAGGACCGAGCCGAGCCGGGCCGCGCGTTCGGGCCCGTACGGGACCTCGAAGGCGACGTTCTTCGCGGCGAGGGTGCGCTTGGCGCGGACGATGCGCTGGGCGACCGTCGCCTCCGGGGCGAGGACCGCGCGGGCGATCTCGGCGGTGGTCAGCCCGCCGAGCAGGCGCAGGGTGAGGGCGACGCGGGCCTCGGCGGACAGCACGGGGTGGCAGCTCATGAAGACGAGGCGCAGCAGGTCGTCGTCGATGTCGTCGGGGTCCGCCGCCTCCGGCGCCGCGTACGCGAACTCGGTGGCGCGGCCGACCTCCTGGAGCTTGCGCGCGTAGTTCTCGCGGCGCCGCACGAGGTCGACGGCGCGGTGCCGCGCGGTGGCCGTGAGCCAGGCGCCCGGGTTGCCGGGGACGCCCTCGCGCGGCCACTGCTCGAGCGCGGCGACCAGCGCGTCCTGCGCCAGTTCCTCCGCGATGCCGACATCGCGCACGACGCGGGTGACGGCCGCGATGATGCGCGGGGCCTCCATGCGGAAGACCGTCTCGACGGTGCGGGCCGTGGTGGGCTGCTGTTCGGTCACAGCCCACCATCAGACATCGCCGGGCGGCGCTCCGCCAGGAGGTCAGCCCTCCTGGATCTCCCGGACCTCGGACGTGACGGTCCAGTAGTCCTCGTGGACCTGGAGGAAGCGCTTGGTCCACTCCAGGCACTCGGCCTCGTCCTTGGTCTGCAGGACGGCGTAGCCGCCGATGACCTCCTTGGTCTCGGTGAACGGGCCGTCGGTCACGGAGATCCGCCCGTTCTCGTAGTGCACGCGCTTGCCCTGCGCGGTGGGGGCGAGGCCCGCGGTGTCGAGCAGCACGCCCGCCTTCGTCATCTCCTCGATGAGCGCGCCCATGCGCTGCATGAGGCCCTCGCTGACGCCCTCGGCGGGGACGTCGTTCTCGTCGATGCGGACCATGGTCAGATAGCGCGGCATGGTGTTCTCCTCGGTGCGTGACGGGGTGGCCGTTCCCGGCCTCTCACCTGTGCGTCGATCGGGGGCCGCCCGGATCGACACCGGCACCGCATTTTCTTCGGGTTTTTCTCGTGGCGTCGGCCCGACGCCCGGCGCGCCGCACAGACCGCCTGGTCAGACCGCTTCGAACCGCCAGCGGTGGACCGCCCGGGTCACCAGATCGGCGGCCGGCTCCGGCAGCTCCGGCAGCTCGGCGTCGTAGTCGGCGTCCCACCAGGTGAGGACGAGGACCCGGTCCTGAGGGGCCCGCAGGGTCTCCCTGCGCAGCGGCGGCGGTGCGAGGACCTGGGCCTGGGCCCAGGCGAGCAGCTCCGCGCCGCGGCCCTGCGCGGCGCGGGCCTCCCACATGAGGGCGACCGTCACGAGTACAGGTTCTCCTTGCTGACCTCGTGCACGTGGTCGTGGTGGTGGTGACCGGGCACGTGCGGCTCCGTGACGGGCAGCGAGGAGTCCGCCGACAGGTCCCAGGAGGAGGGCTGCCGGTTGCGGGCGACCATCTCGGCGCCGAGCGCGGCGACCATCGCGCCGTTGTCGGTGCAGAGCCCCGGGCGGGGCACGCGCAGCCGGATGCCGGCGCGCTCGCAGCGCTCCTCGGCGAGGGCCCGCAGCCGCGAGTTGGCCGCGACACCGCCGCCGATCATGAGGTGGTCGACGCCCTCGTCCTTGCAGGCCCGCACGGCCTTGCGGGTGAGCACGTCGACGACGGCCTCCTGGAAGGACGCCGAGACGTCGCGCACCGGCACGTCCTCGCCCTCCGCCCGCCTGGCCTCGATCCAGCGGGCCACGGACGTCTTGAGCCCGGAGAAGGAGAAGTCGTACGCGGGGTCGCGCGGGCCGGTCAGACCGCGCGGGAACGCGATGGCGGCCGGGTCGCCCTCCTTCGCGTACCGGTCGATGACGGGGCCGCCCGGGAAGCCGAGGTTCAGCACGCGCGCGATCTTGTCGAAGGCCTCCCCGGCCGCGTCGTCGATCGTGGCGCCGAGCGGCCGCACGTCGGAGGTGATGTCCGTGGAGAGCAGCAGCGAGGAGTGGCCGCCGGAGACGAGCAGGGCCATGGTCGGCTCGGGCAGGGAGCCGTGCTCCAGCTGGTCGACGCAGATGTGCGAGGCCAGGTGGTTGACGCCGTAGAGCGGCTTGCCGAGTGCGTACGCGTACGCCTTGGCGGCCGAGACGCCGACGAGGAGCGCGCCGGCGAGGCCGGGGCCCGCGGTGACGGAGATGCCGTCCAAGTCCTTGGCAGTGATCCCGGCGTCCTTCAGGGCGCGCTGGATCGTGGGGACCATGGCCTCGAGGTGCGCACGGGAGGCGACCTCGGGGACGACACCGCCGAAGCGGGCGTGTTCGTCGACGCTGGAGGCGACGGCGTCGGCGAGGAGGGTGGTGCCGCGGACGATGCCGACGCCGGTCTCGTCGCAGGAGGTCTCGATGCCGAGCACGAGCGGTTCGTCAGCCATGGTTCTTCTCTTCGGTCGCTTTCTCGTCGCCCGGCGTCGCGTCCGGTGCGGTCCCGCCCGGTGTCTTCTCGTGGGGCGCGCTCTCGTCGGGTGCCTTCTCGGTGGTCAGGCGCATCACGAGCGCGTCCACGTTGCCCGGCTGGTAGTAGCCGCGGCGGAAGCCGATCGGCTCGAAGCCGAAGCGCTCGTACAGCTTCTGCGCCCGGGTGTTGTCGACGCGGACCTCGAGCATCACCTCGGCGACCTCGAAGGCCGTGGCGTGCCGCAGCAGCTCGGTGAGCAGCCGGGCGCCGAGCCCGCTGCCCCAGTGGTCGCGGGCGACGGCGATGGTCTGCACGTCGGCCAGGTCCTCGCCCGCGGCGAGCCCGCCGTAGCCGACCAGCCGGCCGTCCTCGTACGCGACGACGTACCGCCGGGTCGAGCCGACCCCGCGCGCGTGCGCGAGCTCGGACCAGAACATGCCGCGCGACCAGGCGTCGTCCGGGAAGAGGTCCTTCTCCAGGGCGAGGACGGGATCGATGTCCCACCAGCGCATCTCGCGCAGTTCGGCTGTCACGGGGACCGTCACTTGGGGGTGACCACCTTGTAGTTCTTGGGTACCTGGGCGTCCGGGCGGCGCAGGTACAGCGGCCGCGGCTCCTCCAGGGGCTCGCCCGCGGCCAGGCGCTCGGCGGCGATGGCGGCCAGCGCGGCGGCCGGCACGTGCTCGGGGCCGCGCGCGTCGGGGAACGTGCCGGGGTACAGGAGCGCGCCGGCGCCGACCACGGGCAGCCCCGCGACCTGCTCGGCGATGTCGGCGGGCCGGTCGACGGCGGGGCCCTCGACGCGGGTGCGGCGGTCCGCGTAGCGCGCCCAGTAGACCTCCTTGCGCCGTGCGTCGGTGGCGACGACGAAGGGGCCATCGACGCCCTCGGCCGCGTACGCGAGGCCGTCGAGCGTGCACACGCCGTGCACGGGGACACCGAGCGCGAGCCCGAAGGTGTCGGCGGTCATCACGCCGACGCGCAGCCCCGTGTACGGTCCCGGGCCCGTGCCCACGACGATCCCGGTCACGGCGTCGAGCCCGCGGCCCGCCTCGCGGAGCACCCGGTCGACGGCGGGCAGCAGCAGCTCCCCGTGTCTGCGGGCGTCGACCTGACCGGACTCGGCGACGACGGACGTGCCGTCGTGCAGGGCGACGGTGACGGCGGGGGTGGCGGTATCCAGAGCGAGCAACAGCACGCGAACAGCCTACGGCCACGGAGGCACACGGCGGTCCCTCCTGCTGTCGGCCCGGGAGTGCCGCGCCTCGGCTGCTACCGTCACCGGGAGCCGTCGTCGGCGCAGTGAGCAGGACATGAGAGGCAGGCACCTGGTGGCACGGAGCAGCACCGGATTCGTCAGCGCGCTGACCGCGGGCGCGCTGGCCGTGGTCGGCTTCCTGGCCTACCAGGCCTCCGCGAACGCCCCGGCCGACCTCGGGAAGGCCAAGCCCCGGACTCCGTCCGCGTCCTCGTCGCAGTCCCCGAAGGCCAAGGACCCGAAGGCGCTGCCGGTGAAGTCCGGCAAGGGCGAGCGCGTCGTGTACGCGCTGGGTTCCGACCGGGTGTGGCTGGTGGACGGGCACAACAAGACGCTGGAGAGCTACCGGGTGACGCCCGGCACGGTGGACCCGGAGCCCGGGACGTACACGGTCACCTCGCGCACCGGCTCGGTGGTGGGCACGGACGGCAAGCCGATCGAGCACGTGGTCAGGTTCGCCTCGGTGAACGGGGTGGCGATCGGGTTCTCCGCGGCCGTGGACGGCTCGACGCCCGAGCCGGACCCGACGAAGCAGACCGGCGGCATCCGCACGTCGCGGGCGCAGGGCGACCGGATGTGGGAGTTCGCGACGATCAGCCGTCAGGTGGTCGTCGTCCGCTGAGCCCGGGCGCCGGCGCGGCGGACGGGCGGCGTCGAGACGGCGCGCGCGGCCCCGCAGGAGGCCAGCAGGTCCCGCATGGTGATCCCGCGCGCGATCTCCGCCGCGGTGTGCGGCGCCGGGGTGCGCGCCTCGTGTTCTGCAGCCGACATGGACGCCTCCCGGAGCCATCGGAGCCGACGTAGTTAGGTAAACCTAACTAGATCCTGCCTCCATGTGACCATGCGGGAGCCGCGCCGCGCAAGGCTGTGCCGACACGGCGTCGGTATCCGGGCCCGCGCAGGGGCGCAGCGGTGTGCAAGGGACGCGCCACCAGGGCGCGGGTGCGGGGAAGGGCGGAGTCAGCCGGCCAGCTCGGTCAGTCCGGCCTCGCTCCAGCGGCGCCCGATCCCGTGCAGCGTCAGGACGCGGACCTCGTCGGTGGTGTCCCCGGTGGCCCGGTCGATGAGCACGTGCAGCCGGTCGTCGGCCAGCTCCTCGACCTTTCCGTCGCCCCACTCGACGACGATCACCGAGTCCGCGAGCGACACGTCGAGGTCGAGGTCCTCCATCTCGTCCAGGCCGCCGCCCAGCCGGTACGCGTCGACGTGCACCAGGGCCGGGCCGTCCGCCAGCGGCGGGTGCACCCGGGCGATCACGAACGTCGGCGAGGTGACCGCGCCGCGCACGCCGAGCCCCTCACCGATCCCCCGGGTCAGCGTCGTCTTGCCCGCGCCCAGCTCGCCCGTGAGCATCACGAGGTCGCCGGGGCGCAGCCGCTTCGCCAGCGCGAGGCCGAGCTCGCGCATCGCGTCCGGGGAGCCGACGGTGGCGGTGACGGTCGTGACCGTCGCCTCCGGGTCGGCGGGGGCGGCGTCACTCGCCGGGTGGTGCGGTCCTGCCGGTGTCTCCATGGCTCCCCACGGTAGCGGCTGCGGGCACCGCCCCGGCACGCACCAGCAGGTCGGCCAGCCGGTCGGTGACCAGCTCGGGGTGTTCCAGCATCACCAGATGACCGGCGTCCGGCACGAGCACGAACTCCGCGTCGGGCAGCAGTGCCGCGATGGCCTCGCTGTGCTCGCTCGGCGTCACGAGGTCGCCCTCACCGGCCAGGACCAGCGCGGGCAGGTCCGTGAACCGCTCCAGGGCGGCCGACTTGTCGTGCTCCTGGAACGCCGGGTAGAACTCGGCGACCACGTCGATCGGCGTGCTCTCGATCATCCGCTCGGCGAAGCGGGCGACGGCCGGATCGACGTCCCGGCTCGCGAACGAGTACCGCTTGATGATCCCGGCGAACAGGTCGGCGGTCGCCCGGCGCCCCTTCTCCACCAGGTCGGCCCGCTGGCCCAGGGCGCGCAGCACCCCGGGCAGCACCCGGCGCACCGCGTTGACCCCGGCGACCGGCAGCCCGTAGTTGACCTCGCCGAGCCGGCCCGCCGACGTGCCGACGAGGGCGACGCCCACGACGCGGTCGCGGACGAGCTCGGGGAAGCGGTCGGCCAGGGCCATCACCGTCATGCCGCCCATCGAGTGGCCGACGAGCACGAGCGGGCCCTCCGGGGCGGCCGCGTCGATCACGGCCTTCAGGTCCTCGCCGAGCCGGTCGATGGAGACGGGCGCGCCCTGCTCGCTCTGCTCGACGCCGCGCCCGGAGCGGCCGTGGCTGCGCTGGTCCCAGTACACGCAGCGCACGACGCCGCGCAGGGCCGCGCGCTGGAAGTGCCACGAGTCCTGGCTCAGGCAGTAGCCGTGGCTGAAGACGACCGTGACCGGGGCGGGGGCCTTGCGCCCGAACAGCCGGCGGCGGCGCGGCCCCGCGCTGTCCGGCTCGGCCTCGTCGACCTCGTAGGCGAGCGCGGTGCCGTCCGCGGCGCGGGCCGTGCCGGGGGTGCCGCGCAGCGCTCCGTAGGGTCCGGCCGCGTCGAG
>NZ_WWIA01000903.1 GCF_009870065.1 Streptomyces sp. SID5785
TCCGGCATCCGGGCCGGGTCTGGTACATCTTCCTGAATCTCGCCATCGCGCTGACGCTGATGGAGATGAACATGTTCGCCGCGCTGAACAAGCTGCTCGGCTTCTACTCGAACGTGGGCATCGCGTGGATCGCGGCGGTGGCGGCGGACCTCGTCATCAACAAGCGGGTGGGCTGGAGCCCGAAGTACATCGAGTTCAAGCGGGCCTATCTGTACGCGGTGAACCCGGCGGGGTTCGGGTCGATGGTGATCGCGTCGACGGTGTCGATCCTGGCGTTCTTCGGGCTGTTCGGGGCGTACGCGGAGGCGTTCTCGACGTTCATCGCGGCGGGGCTCGCGCTGACGCTGTGCCCGCTGATCGCGTGGGCGACGAAGGGCCGGTACTACCTGGCGCGGCCGAATCCGGTGAACGGTCCGGGCGTGGCCGTCGCGGACGTGACGGCGACGCACACGTGCGGGGTGTGCGAGACGGCCTACGAGCTGCCGGACATCGCGGACTGCCCCGTGCAGGGCGGTCCGATCTGCTCGTTGTGCTGCTCGCTCGACGCGGAGTGCGGGGACGTGTGCACGAAGGCGCCGACGGGTGAGCCGGTCCTGCTGCCGGTGCCGCAGGTGCGCGGGGACTGATCCGGTACGGCTGGGGAACAGGGGGCGCATTCGGACGGATGCGCCCCCTGGCGTGCCCCGCCGCATCCGCGTTCTGGCCGGTCGTTGGCTTGTTGCGTATCTCTTTGTGCCATTCCGTATCCGCTCCGTGAAGGTCAGGCGTACGCTCCGGCATATGCGGAGTGCGGTTTCCTCGGGATGCTTAGGGGGCGGGGCGCCATGCGGGCCGGAGTCGGGGAGTGGAGGGACGCGATGAGTGACGGCACGGCCACACTGCCGTGGCTTGTCATCCGTCAGGACGACAACGGGAACCGCTATCGCGTCGGCCGGTACGCGACCAGGGCGGAGGCCGAGAGCATCGCGGACAGCCTCGACGGCCGCGGACACAAGCAGCTGTACTGGGTGGAGCGCCTCGGCCAGGGCTCGGGCCAGCACGGGACCGCGAACTGAGGCGGCCGTAAGCTCCGCCCCATGAAGGACATTCCCGTGGTGGTGGTGGTCGCCGCCGCACTGTACGACGACCGGGGCCGGCTGCTCGCCGCGCGACGGAGTGCGCCCCCCGAGCTGGCCGGCCGCTGGGAGCTTCCCGGGGGCAAGGTCGAGCCGGGGGAGCGCCCGGAGCACGCGCTCGCCCGTGAGCTGCGCGAGGAGCTCGGCGTCGAGGCCGAGCCGGTGGACCGGGTGCCCGGTGAATGGCCGCTGAAGCCGGGGTACGTGTTGCGCGTCTGGCGTACGCGGCTGCTCTCCGGTGAGCCGGCGCCGCTGGAGGACCACGACGCGCTGCGCTGGCTGACGCCGGAGGAGACGTGGTCGGTGGAGTGGCTCGACCAGGACGTGCCGGCGGTGGCGGCGGTGGCCGGGGAGGGTGCCGGTGTGGCTGGTGCGGCATCCGGGGCCGGAGGGGCGTCCGGAGCCGAAGAAGCGGTGCGCGAGGGCTGACGGCGCGATAGCATCCGGCAAAGTTCGGGTATATCCGGATTGTCTTGATTATTCGGAATGCCTGGGTGATTCGGTTGTGCCCGACGGGCCCGGGCGGTCTCCGTCGCGGGTCAGGGAAGTGGTCTGCGTGCTCCACGCCGAAGGCGACCGTGCCGAATGGGCGTTCCCCGCCGATCCGTCGGCCGTGCGGAAGGCCCGCGGAGCCGTCCGCTCCCAGCTCAGCGCCTGGGGCCTCGACGACCTCGGGGACGTCACCGCCCTGCTGGTCAGCGAGCTGGTGACCAATTCCCTGCGCTATGCCTCGGGGCCCATCGGGGTCCGGCTGGTGCGCCCGGCAAAGGACGGGACCTCCCTCCTCGTCGAGATCTCCGACCCGCTCCCCGACCCGCCCCGGGCCCGCGCCGCGACCTGTGACGACGAGGGCGGCCGGGGTCTTCAGCTGGTCGCGGGGGTGGCCCAGCGCTGGGGCACGAAGCCGGGCGGGGGCGAGGACGCCGGCAAAACGGTGTGGTTCGAACTGGCTCTCCCTGGTTGATCCGTTCCCGTTCGGTCAGGAGAGGGGATGCAGGGCACGGGTGCGTGGCATCGTGTGTGGGCGCACCCGGACCCTGGGTACGGAAAGAAACGGTCCCGGCGGGCCAAAAAGCGCCGGGAGCATGGTGTGATCGTGAACACCGTGTTGCGCGGCTCCGTAGTGCTGGATACTGCGGGCAGCCGCCCCGGTGACCGGTGCCGGACGCGGTGAGCTGGAGGGGACGGTTCGCGTGAGCGAGATACCAGCGAAGGCCGGGGCGTCCGAGGGCTCCTCGGGCGCGGCCTCGGTGCGGCATGCGGATACGGCCCAGGACGGCGGGCCGGCGGACGCCGGTGCCCCGGAGCAGGCGGCCGCCGCGGACGGGCCGGTCGCGCAGGCCGACGTCTGGCAGTCGAGCCCGCCCGGTTCGATCTACGACTACATCAAGGTCGCCTCCTTCTCGATCGGCCCCGACGGACTGGTCGACCAGTGGAGCAGGCGGGCCGCGCAGATCCTGGGCGTCAGCGCGCAGGATGCCGTCGGCAAGGACCCCATCGAGGCGTTCGTCCCCGCCGATCTGCGCGATCGCGGGCACCGCAAGATGGCCGAGATCCTGGACGGCCGGGAGTGGACCGGGGTCGTGCCCTTCCGGGCGCCGCACGGCGAGCACGGTGAGGACGGAGAGGACGGAGAGGGGGGCGGGGGCGGAGGCGACGCCGCGTCGCGCACCGGGCTCGCCGAGGTCTACGTCATGCCGACGCTCACCGAGTCGGGCGAGCGGGCGGCGGTCTGCATCGTCGTCGACGTACGGACCCTGCGGCGGATCGAGACGGACCTCGCGGCCTCGCAGGCCATTTTCGGCCAATCTCCTTTCGGGTTCCTGCTGTTCGACACGGACCTCAAGGTCCAGCGGGCGAACCGCACGTTCACCGCGGTCTTCGGCGGTCAGGTCGACGACCACCGCGGGCAGACCGTCCACGACTATCTGCCCCGGCACGAGGCGGAGCGGGTGCAGGGGGCGCTGCGCCGGGTCCTGGAGTCCGGCGACGCCGTCACCGACATGCAGCTGGTCGGCACCGCCCCGGACTCCACCGAGCGGCGCCACTGGTCCGTCAACCTGTACCGCGTGCACAGCGGTTCGGGCCGCCCCATCGGGATCGCCGGTCTCGTCACGGACGTCACGCGGCGGCACGCCGCCGCCCGCGAGGCCGCGCACGCCCGCCGCAACCTGGCCCTGCTGAACGAGGCGGGCGCCCGGATAGGGAACTCGCTGGACCTGGAGACCACCGCCCGCGAGCTGCTCGACATCGTGGTCCCGGGCTTCTGCGACCTGGCCTCCGTCGACCTGTACCAGGGCCTGCTCGCGGGCGACGAGGCGCCGCCCGGTCTCGCGGACGGCAGTGCGGAGCTGCGCCGGGTCGCGGCCGCGAGCGCGGTCGCCGACATCCCGTTCCTGGACCTGGGCAGCGAGGCCCCGGTGAACGTGGGCGCGGTGCACCGTTTCGCGTTCAACTCGGCCTGTGCGGACGCCCTGCGCACCGCGCGGCCCCAGCTGCTGCCCGCCGAGCCCGGCGGTCTCGTCCGGTCCACGCTCGCGGTGCCGATGGTCGCGCACGACACGGTCGTGGGGCTCGTCCAGTTCTCGCGGACCAAGGGCAGCGAGCCGTTCGGGGAGCGGGACCGGGCGGTGGCCGTCGAGCTGGCCGCCCGTGCCGCCGTCTGTATCGACAATGCCCGGCTGTACCGCCGCGAGCACGAACGCGCGCTGATCCTGCAGCGCTCGCTGCTGCCGCCGGACAACCCGGAGGCCTCGGGCCTGGACATCGCCTGCCGCTATCTGCCGGGCAACGCGGCGACGGAGGTGGGCGGTGACTGGTTCGACGTCATCGAACTGCCTGGCCACCGCACGGCGTTGGTCATCGGTGACGTCATGGGCCGGGGGCTGCGCGCCGCGGTCGCCATGGGTGAACTCCGCACGGCCGTACGGACGCTGGCCCTCCTCGACCTGGAGCCGGCGGAGGTGCTGAGCGCCCTCGACGAGATCGCGCGCGGGCTCGGCACCCCGGGCGGCGTCCAGCAGGCGACGCGCCGCGCCGCCCGCAGGACGGGCGCGCTGGAGCGCGGTGACCTGTCCGAGGTCTATCTCGCCACGTGCGTCTACGCGGTCTACGACTCGGTCACCCGGCGCTGCACGTTCGCCAACGCGGGGCATCTGCCGCCGGCCCTCGTCGAGCCGGGGGAGAACGCGCTGATGCTGGACGTGCCGCCGGGCATGCCGCTGGGTGTGGGCGGCGAGCCGTTCGAGGAGGTGGAGGTGGAGCTGCCCGAGGGATCGCTGCTCGGGCTGTACACGGACGGTCTCGTCGAGTCCCGGCACCACCCGCTGGACGAGGGGCTGTCCGCGTTCCGTGCGGCGCTCGACCATCCGCCGCGCACCGAGAGCGGGTCCCGCACCCGGTCGGAGGAGCTGGAGGACATCTGCGACCACGTCCTCGGCAGCCTCGACACGCACCACGGCGAGGACGACGTCGCGCTGCTCATGGCGCGGGTGCAGGGCCTGCCCGAGGAGAACGTGGGCGACTGGACGCTGCCGCGTGAGCCGAAGTCGGTGGGCCGGGCCCGCGAGTACGCGCGCGAGCGGCTGACCGGCTGGGACCTGGAGGCGCTCGTCGACACGACGGAGCTGCTGGTCAGCGAGCTGGTCACGAACGCGCTGCGGTACGGCGAGGGGGACATCCGGCTGCGGCTGCTGCTCGACCGCACGCTGGTGTGCGAGGTGTGGGACGCGGGCCTGGTGCAGCCGCGCCGGCGCCGCGCCAGGGACACGGACGAGGGGGGTCGCGGACTGCAGCTCGTGGGCCTGCTGAGCGCGGCCTGGGGCTCACGGCGCACGCCGCGCGGCAAGACGGTCTGGTTCGAACTGGCGCTGCCCGACGGCGACTCGGGGCTCGCCGACCCCACGGAGGCCCTGCTCAGCCTGTTCTGAGAGGAGGGTCCGCCGCGGGTTCAGGACGGCGGGTCCTCGTCGCGGGGCGGTGGTGCGGCGCGTCCGGGCGTCGTGCGGGTGGCCGTCCGCCGCCGGCGCCGCAGCGACGACCGTGCGGCCAGGACGCAGACGACGACCACCGTGATGACGGGGAGCGCCAGGTCGGCGTTTCCGGAGGTCACTCTTCGGAGGCTATGCCGGGGCGGAAGGTGCCGCGACCGGGGCGCCCCCACAGCGCCCGGCCGCGGCACCGGCCTGTGCCGCGGGGCGCGCACGTCACCACGTGCGGCCCCGCCCGTACGGCAGGCCGCGGGGTCAGGTCCGCGGCGCCGCACGCAGCCGGAGCCGCGGGTCAGGGGCGCGGCTCCGGACGATCGGGGTGGCGGGCGCCGGTCCGGCCGGTACGGGGGATCCGGCGCGGGCCCGACGCCCGCCGGTTCAGGGGGGCAGGGTCAGGCGCGCGGCAGCGTCCGCTCGCGGCCCAGGCCGCCGAGCCAGCGTGCGGCGGGCTTGGGGTGCCGCTCGAAGGTCTCCGGGTCGAAGCCGATGAGCCCGAACGTCGCCTTGTAGGTGCCCCACTCGTAGTTGTCGAGGGCGCTCCAGGCGAGGTAGCCGCGGATGTCGATGCCGTCGTCGAGGCAGGCGGAGACGGCTTCGAGGGCTCCGGTGTAGTAGTCGATGCGGCGCTGTTCGTCGCCGGTGGCGATGCCGTTCTCGGTGACGATCAGCGGGGTGCCGGGGCCGATCAGCTCGGCGGTGTGCCGGATCGCGTACCCGACGGCGGCCGGGTAGTACTCCCACTGCGTCAGGGTGCGCTCGGCGTCCGCGGGCGCCGGGACCGGGCCCTCGGGGCCGATCTTGGTGCGGGTGTAGGACTGGACGCCGATCCAGTCGTCGCCGCGGGCGGCCTCGATGAACACGTCCTCGCGCGGGGCGCGGTAGGCGGCGGTGACGTCCTCGGCGCCGGGCAGCGCCTGGTACACCTGGTTGGCTATGGTCCAGCCGACCTGGATGTCGGCGTTGATCGCCCGGACGGCCTTGACCGCGGCGTGGTGGCAGGCGATGACGGCGTGCGTCGTCTCCTCGTCGGGGAACGGCAGACCGGCCGGCGGGAAGCCCTGCTCGCCGCGCTGGGCGAGGCCCGCCATCACGGCGATCATGTTGGGCTCGTTGATGGTGCAGACGTGGCTGACGCCCTCCGCGATGATCGGCGCGCACTCCTCCACGTACCGGGCGAAGAGCTCGACGGCGCCGTCGGCGGTGAAGCCGCCGAAGTCCTCGAACCACTGCGGGACCGTGAAGTGGTGGAGGGTGACCATCGGGCGCAGTCCGCGGGCGAGTGCGCCCTCCACCATGCGGCGGTAGTGGGCGATCTCGGCGCGCGAGAAGTGGCCGCGGGCCGGCTCGATGCGCGCCCACTCGACACTGAACCGGTAGTCGGTGAAGCCGAGTTCGGCGAGCAGGTCCATGTCCTGCTCCCAGCGGTGGTAGCTGTCGCAGGCGTCGAGGCTCGGCTCCTGGATGCCGGCCGCCGGGTCGTGCTCCTTGCGCCACCAGTCGCTGTTGACGTTGTTGCCCTCGATCTGGTGGGCGGCGGTCGAGGCGCCCCACAGGAAGCCGTCGGGGAAGGGGAGGGTGCTGCGCGTCATGGTGAGTGTGCCTGTCTTTCTGCGTGCAAAGGGCGCGTGCGAACGCCGTGCGGGGGGTGCCGGGACGGGATGCCGGGAAGGGCTACTTCATGCCGGCGGTGGCGATGCCCTGGGTGAAGTGGCGCTGGAGGACCGCGAAGACGAGCAGCACGGGCAGCACGACGAGCAGCGAGCCCGCCATGAGCATGCCGTTGCCGCCGCCGACCGTGCGGTTGGGGTCGTTGGCGAAGGTCGCGAGCGCCACCGGGAGGGTGTACTTGGAGGGGTCGTTGGTTGCGATGAGCGGCCAGATGAAGTTGTTCCACGACCCGAGGAACGTGAAGATCGTCAGCGTCGCGAGGGCCGGCTTGACCAGCGGCAGGACGATGCGCCAGAAGATGTACCACTCGCCCGCGCCGTCCATCCGGGCCGCTTCGAGCAGCTCGTCGGGGATGGTGGACATGAACTGCCGCATGAGGAAGACGCCGAACGCACCGGCCGCGAAGGGCAGGACGAGGCCCGCGTAGGTGTCGAGCAGGTTCAGCTGGTTGATCAGCACGAACAGCGGCAGGACCATGAGGTTCGCCGGGACCATCAGGGCGGCGAGGACGACGCCGAAGACCTTGGAGCGGCCCGAGAAGTCCAGCTTGGCGAGCGCGTAGCCGAGCATCGAGCAGAACAGCAGGTTGCACACGGTCACGAGGACCGCGACGATCAGCGAGTTCAGGAAGTACTGCGGCATGTCGAGCTGGTCGAGCAGGTCCCGGAAGTTCTGCAGCGTCCAGGACGAGGGGATCCACACCGGCGGGCTCGCCGTGAGGTCCTTCTTCGTCTTGAAGGCGCTCAGCGCCATCCACAGGAACGGCGCGGCCATGACGAGCAGGCCGAGCGAGGCGACGACGTACAGCAGGGGCTTGCGCGAGCGGCCGCCGCTGCGGCGGCGCGCGGAGGTGGCGGAGGTGACGGCGCTCATTTCGTGTTGTCCTTCATCAGTCGCAGCTGCAGCACCGTGATGCCCATGATCACCACGAAGAGGACGTACGCCATCGCGCTCGCGTAGCCCATGTTGAAGAACCGGAAGCCCTGGAAGTACATGTCGAGGGACACGGTCAGCGTGGCGTCGGAGGGGCCGCCCTGGGTCATCACGAAGGGCTCCTCGAAGACGTTGAGGTAGCCGATCGTGGTGATGACGGTGGCGTACAGGAGCGTCGGCCGCAGCAGCGGGATCGTGATCCGGCGCAGCTCCTGCCAGGGGCCGGCCCCGTCGAGCCGGGCGGCCTCGCGGACCTCGGCCGGGATGGCCTGGAGGCCGGCGATCATCAGGACCATCACGGTGCCGAGGTTGCGCCAGACCGCCATCAGGATGAGGGAGGGCATGGCCCAGGCCTCGGAGCCGAGGAAGTCCGGTGCGGTGAAGCCGAGTTCGTCGCCGAGTCCGGCGATCAGGCCGTCCGACGGGTCGAGCACGAACCGCCACACGATCGCCACGGCGACGATCGTGGTGACCACCGGGGCGTAGAAGCCGACCCGGAAGAAGGTGCGTGCCCGGTCGATGCCGTTGTTGAGCAGGACCGCGACGAGCAGGCCGAGGCCGATGGTCAGCGGCACCCCGACGACCACGAAGTAGGCGGTGTTGAAGAGTGCCTTCAGGAACTGGTCGTCGCTGAACAGCCTGGTGTAGTTGTCCAGGCCGACGAAGTCCGCGTCCATGGGGCGGCGGACGTTGCGCTGCCCGAAGTCGGTGAAGCTCATGACGAGCGTCGCGACGATCGGGAAGAGCATGAAGACCGCGAACAGGGCGAGGAACGGGGTGGAGAACAGCCATCCGGCCAGGTTCTGCCTGCCCGTCGGGCGCTTCCTGCGCCGCCCCGCGCCCTGCGCGGGCCCGCCGCCCGGGACCTTGGCGGTCCCGGAGTGCGCGGGGGTGGGTGTCGTGGTGGACATGGTCCGGCCCTTCGTACGGTGGTCGCCCGGTGCTGCTGGTGCCGCTCGCTACTGCTTCTGCACGAGGGGCTCGATCGCCTTCTGGGCCTCGTCGAGGGCGGCCTTCGGGGAGGCCTTGCCCTGGGCGGCCTTCTCGATCGCGGTGTCGATCTTCGAGGTGATCTCCGACCACTTGGGCTGGGTCGGGGAGACCTGCGCGGACTCCATCTGCGTCTTCCAGACCTTCATGTCCGGGTCGGTGGCGAGCCGGCCGGACTTCCAGGCGTTCATGTTGGCCGGGAGGTCCTTGGTGCGCTCGAACCAGTCGGCCTGGCCCTTGGTGCCCGTCAGGTAGGTGATGAACTCCTTGGCGGCGGCCTTGTGCTCGCTGTCCGCGGAGACGGACAGGGAGGAGCCGCCGGCCATGGAGGCGGAGGTCCTGTCCGCGGGCACGGTGGCGATGGCCCACTTGCCCTTGAGGTCGGGGTAGTTGTCGTCGAGCAGGCCCATGTGCCAGGGACCGCCGAAGAACATGGCCACGGCGCCGGTGTTGAAGTCCTTCGTCACGTCGTAGCCGGGGCGGACGGACTTCGCGGCGAGGCCCTTCTTGAAGTAGGAGGTGTAGTCGTCCAGGGCCTTCACGGCGGCCGGGCTGTTCGCGACGGCCTTGCCGTCCTTGGTGACGATCTCGCCGCCGGCCGAGTAGAGGAACTGGTAGAAGGACTGCACCGAGTCCAGGCCGTTCGGCTGGATCGACAGGCCGTACTTGCTGCCCGCCTCCTGGTACTTCTCCGCGGCCTGCTTCAGCTGCGCCATGGTGGCCGGGGCCTCGTCGACGCCGGCCTTCTTCGCGAGGTCGGTGCGGTAGTACAGGACGCGGGTGTCGACGTACCACGGCACGCCGTAGGTCTTGCCGTCGTACTGGCCCTGCTCCCAGCCGGCCGGGAAGAAGTCCTTCTCGGCGAAGGTCTTGGTGTCGACGGGCTCGAGGGCGCCCATGTCGGCGAACTCGGTCAGGTAGCTGCCGCCCATCTGCATCACGTCGGGCAGTTTGTTCGCGGCCGCGGCGGCGACGAGCTTCTGGTGGGCGACGTCCCAGCCGATGGGGGTGACCTTGACCGTGATGTTCGGGTTGGCCTTCTCGTAGACCCGGGCGACATCGGCGAGCTTCTCGCCCTCGGTGCCCATCGCCCAGACGGTCAGCGTCTGCTTCTTGTCCGCCGCGACGTCCGCGCCGCCGGAGCCGCCGCAGGCGGTCAGAGTCAGTGCGGACGCCAGGGTGACGGCGATCGCGGCGGTGGTGGCGACGCGGTTCATGGACGGCTCCTCCTTGAGCGTTCCCAGAATGTATGCGCTGTCTGTAAGCGCATACATTACTCTGTGGCAGGCCTGCCGGATGTGGCAAGAGGGGTCTTGGTCACACTCCCGTAACGGGGGCGTTCCCCAGAAGCGTCTCGCGAGCCCGCACCGGGAGTTTGCAAAGAGAAACTAGCCGAGCCCGAGCGGAGGAAAGCGGTCCACCCGGGCGGAAGTGGTCTGGATCGCCAGGAAAGGGCGCCGTCGCCCGGGGTTAGGGTCGCGCCCATGACCGCCGCCGGCGCCGCCCCGCGCTCCTTCCCGCACGACTTCCCCTTCGACCCGGCCCACGGCATGGGGCTCGACGCGCTGCTGCGGGTGCCGGCGCCCGAGGGGCCCGCCGACTTCGACGCGTTCTGGCGGGACCGGTACGCGCGGGCGCGCGCCGTCGCCACCGAGCCGCGGCTCGGGCCGCTCGTCGAGGAGCGCGACGGGGTGCGGATCCACGAGGTGACGTACGCCTCGGTCGGTGGCGTGCGGCTCGGTGGCTGGCTCGCCCTCCCCGCCGACGGACCCGCCGAGCGCGGCTTCGTGATCGGGCACGGGTACGGCGGCCGGGACGCCGCGGGCCCCGACGTGCCGCTGCCCGCCCCGCGCGCGGCGGCGATCCTGCCGTGCGTGCGCGGGATGGCCGAGCGCGGTCTGGTGCCCGGGATCCCCGCGGACTCCGCCGCGCACGTCCTGCACGGCATCGGCGCGCGCGAGACCTACGTGATCGGCGAGTGCGTCGCCGACCTGTGGTGCGCCGCCTCCGCCCTGCTGGAACTCGTCCCTGAGCTGCGCGGCCCGCGGTCCGGCGGGCACGGCCTCGGCTACCTGGGCGAGAGCTTCGGTGGCGGGCTCGGGGCGCTCGCCCTGCCCTGGGACGACCGGTTCGCCGCCGGGCAGCTCACCGTGCCGACGTTCGGCAACCAGCCGCTGCGGCTCACGCTCGACTGCGTCGGCAGCGGGGCCTCCGTGCGCCGCCACCATGCCGCACACCCCGAGGTGCTCGACGTGCTGCGGTACTTCGACGCGGCGACGGCGGCGACCCGGATCCGGGTGCCGGTGCTCGTCGCGGCGGCGCTCTTCGATCCGTCGGTGCCGCCGCCCGGGCAGTTCGCCGTGTACTCCGGGCTGTCCGAGGGGTCCGGCCGGGAGCTCCACGTCCTGGACGCCGGGCACTTCGAGTGGCCCGGGACGCCGGAGGCGCTCGTGGCGCTGGCGGCGGCCAAGGCGGACTTCTTCGGGCGGGTGCCGGGGCCTGGCGTGTGACGGGGTGCGCGGCGGGGCCGCGCCGGGCGTGGCGTGTCCGGCCGGGGAGCGGTCCGGAGTCCTCTCCGCGTCGGTGAATCGAGGGGGATCCGAAATCGGATCGGGATTCGCTTTGCATGACCATGCGTTGTGCTGCATACTCTTCCTATGTCCAAGGTCCTCACCTCCCTCCCGGCCGGCGAGCGCGTCGGCATCGCCTTCTCGGGCGGCCTCGACACGTCGGTCGCTGTCGCGTGGATGCGCGACAAGGGCGCCATCCCGTGCACGTACACCGCCGACATCGGCCAGTACGACGAGCCCGACATCGCCTCGGTGCCCGGCCGCGCCAAGAACTACGGCGCGGAGGTCGCCCGCCTGGTCGACTGCCGGGCGGCACTGGTCGAGGAGGGGCTCGCCGCACTGACCTGCGGTGCGTTCCACATCCGTTCGGGCGGCCGTGCGTACTTCAACACGACGCCGCTCGGCCGCGCCGTGACGGGCACGCTGCTGGTCCGCGCGATGCTCGAGGACAATGTCCAGATCTGGGGCGACGGCTCCACCTTCAAGGGCAATGACATCGAGCGGTTCTACCGCTACGGCCTGCTGGCCAATCCGAACCTGCGGATCTACAAGCCGTGGCTCGACGCCGACTTCGTCACCGAGCTCGGCGGCCGCAAGGAGATGTCCGAGTGGCTGGTCGCCCACGACCTGCCGTACCGGGACTCCACGGAGAAGGCGTACTCGACGGACGCCAACATCTGGGGTGCCACGCACGAGGCGAAGACCCTGGAGCATCTGAACACGGGCGTGGAGACGGTCGACCCGATCATGGGCGTCCGCTTCTGGGACCCCGAGGTGGAGATCGCCACCGAGGACGTCACGATCGGCTTCGAGCAGGGCCGCCCCGTGACGATCAACGGCAAGGAGTTCGCCTCCGCCGTCGACCTCGTCATGGAGGCCAATGCGATCGGCGGCCGCCACGGCCTCGGCATGTCCGACCAGATCGAGAACAGGATCATCGAGGCCAAGAGCCGCGGGATCTACGAGGCCCCGGGCATGGCCCTGCTGTTCGCCGCGTACGAGCGCCTGGTGAACGCGATCCACAACGAGGACACCCTCGCCCAGTACCACGCCGAGGGCCGCCGCCTCGGCCGGCTGATGTACGAGGGCCGCTGGCTGGACCCGCAGGCCCTGATGATCCGCGAGTCGCTCCAGCGCTGGGTCGGCGCCGCCGTCACCGGCGAGGTCACCCTGCGGCTGCGGCGCGGCGAGGACTACTCGATCCTCGACACGACGGGCCCGGCGTTCAGCTACCACCCGGACAAGCTCTCCATGGAGCGCACCGAGGACTCGGCGTTCGGCCCGGTCGACCGCATCGGCCAGCTGACCATGCGGAACCTGGACATCGCCGACTCCCGCGCGAAGCTGGAGCAGTACGCGGGCCTCGGTCTGATCGGCTCGGGCACCGCCGTCGCGGGCGCCGCCCAGGCCGCCGTCACGGAGCTGATCGGCACCATGCCCGAGGGCGGCGCCGAGGCCATCGCCTCCCGCGGCGAGACCACGGAGGACGACGAGCTGCTCGACCGCGCCGCGATGGAGTCCGGCACGGACTGACCCGCCGGACGCGGGACACGCGACGAAGACGCGACGCCACGCGACGAAGACGCGACGAAGGGGCACCCCTTGGTGGGGGTGCCCCTTCGTCGCGTCCGGGAAGGCGGCGGGGTGCCGATCGGGTTCCGATCGGGCGCCGGCGACGCCGGTCGGTCAGCAGCCGCAGCTCGCGCGGCGGACCAGTGACACCGGGAGCATCATCGAGACCGGGTCCGCGTTCTGGCCGCCGGTGAGCCGCCGGACCAGGAGTTCCACCGCCTCCTCGCCCATCCGCCGCATCGGCTGGCGGACCGTCGTGAGCGCCGGACGGACCAGCCGGCTCAGCGCGATCCCGTCGAAACCGGTGACGGCCACGTCCTGCGGGACGCGCAGCCCGCGCCGCTCCAGGGTGTGCAGGGCGCCGACCGCCATCTGGTCGTTCGCGAACAGCAGGGCCTCGGGCCGGTCCCCGGGGCGGTCGAGCAGGGTGGCCGCGGCCTGGGCGCCCTCGGCCTGGGTCATCAGCGCCGCCCGCAGATCCGGCTCGTCGCCCACCGCGACACCGGCCGCCCGGCACGCCTCCAGATAGCCGCGGAAGCGCGCCGCGACGTCCGGCGACTCCTCGGCGGAGCCGACGTAGGCGAGGCGGCGCAGCCCGTGGTCCTCGATCAGATGGCGGGTCAGCTCGCGCTGCCCGTCCGCGTTCGCGACCTCGATGTGGTCGAGGTGGTCGAGCTGGTCGCTCTCGCGGGGGCCGGCGAGCATCACCACCGGCTGCCGGCGCGATATGACCTCGAGCTCCTCGATCGGCACGGTCCGTGCCAGCACCGCGAAGCCGTCGACGCGGCCCGCGACCTTCGCGACCAGGCTCTCCGGGCCGCCCTTGAGGGAGGCGGCGATCAGCAGCGCGTACCCGTGGCGGCGGGCGGCGCGCTCCATGCCGCGGATGATCTGGTCGGAGTAGAGCATCGCCGCGTCGTCGTCGGCCTCGGCGCTGCCGCCCGCCTCGGACTCGGCGTCGGGGTCCGCGTAGTCGGGGAAGCACAGGCCGAGCACGCCGGTCGAGCGGCTGGCGAGCCCGCGCGCGTTGCCGCTCGGCACGTAGCCCAGCTCGCGCGCCGCGGCGAGGACCCGGTCCCTGGTCTGGGCGCGCACCGAGTCGGGGTTGCGGTAGACCCGGGACACGGTGGCGATGGAGACGCCGGAGCGTTCGGCGACGTCGTACACCGTGGGGGCTGTGCTCACTGCGGGAACCGGGCTCTCTGTCGATCGGGGCGGGCGGGACGGGGCGGGTCGGTGCCACCCGGGCAGGAAATGAAAGCGCATTCACCCTAGGTCGGCACCCGGCGGCTGGGCAAGGGCGCCCGTCAGCGCGCCGCGCCCGCCACCGCCCGGACCAGCTCCGCGGCGGCTCCGAGCCGCGCCTTCTCCGCGCCGGTCAGCGTCGGGTTCGCGGTGCGGCGGGCGCGGGCCTCGTCGAGCGCGGTGCCGGTCGTCCCCGGTGCGGGGTCGGCGAGCAGCGCGGTGAGCACGCCCCGCAGGCCCGGCGCGGCGGCGGACCAGTCCGGGTGCAGGGTCACCTCGGCGAGGATGATCGCCGACATCGCCCAGTCCAGCGCCGGATCGCCTTCCTGCGTGGTGCACCAGTCGATGACGACGGGGCCGTCGGCCGTGCGGATGACGTTCTCCGGGTGCAGGTCGAGGTGGACTATGTGACCGCCGGCCCGGGCGGGCACGGCGTGCAGCCGGCGCAGCAGCACGGCGAGTTCGGCGCCCGCGGCCGCCGGGTCCAGCGCACCGCTCAGCAGCTCCTCGGCCTGCGTCGGCCCGTCGAGCCGCTCCATGACGAGGTCGCCCGGACCGCGTGCCGTGTCGGGGCGGACGCGCGGCGCGGGAAAGCCGTGGGCGCGGACGTACGCCATCGCGGCGGCCTCGGGACCGGCGTCGAGACCGTCGCGGTAGCGGCGCAGCACCCAGCCGGGTTCGAGGGCGTAGACGTCGGCGGTGCGGCCGGAGCCGAGCAGATGGAGGCCGGTGTTCATGGCGGGACGGTTCTCTTTCGCATGCGGGGGCGGTGAGGTGACCGGGGTGCGTCCCGCCCACCGTACGGCGCGCCGCTACGGACGGGACCGTCGCCGGATGCGGTTGCCCAGCCACACCACCGGGTCGTACTTGCGGTCGGCGGCACGCTCCTTGAGCGGGATCAGCGCGTTGTCCGTGATCTTGATGCCCTCGGGGCAGACCTCGGTGCAGCACTTGGTGATGTTGCAGTAGCCGAGGCCGTGCTCGTCCTGGGCGGTGCTCTTGCGGTCGAGTCCGCTCTCCTCGGCGGCGTCGAGCGGATGCATGTCGAGCTCGGCCACGCGCATCAGGAAGCGGGGGCCGGCGAACGCGGGCTTGTTCTCCTCGTGATCGCGCACGACATGGCAGGTGTCCTGGCACAGGAAGCACTCGATGCACTTGCGGAACTCCTGCGGACGGTCCACGTCCTCCTGCATCATCCGGTACTCGCCGGGCGCGAGATCCGCCGGCGGTACGAACGCCGGGACCTGCCGGGCCTTCGTGTAGTTGAACCCGACGTCCGTCACGAGATCCCGCACGACGGGGAACGCGCGCAGCGGTGTGACGGTGACGGTCTCCTCGCGCGTGAAGACGGACATGCGGGTCATGCACATCAGCCGGGGCCGGCCGTTGACCTCCGCCGAGCACGAACCGCACTTGCCGGCCTTGCAGTTCCAGCGCACCGCCAGATCGGGGGCCTGGGTGGCCTGCAGCCGGTGGATGATGTCGAGCACGACCTCGCCGTCGTTCACCTCGACCTCGAAGTCGCGCAGCTCGCCGCCGTCCTGGTCGCCGCGCCACACACGGAAGTGCGCCCGGTACGTGTCACTCACGGGAATCACCTGCTGGGTCGCTCACTCGGACAGCTCCTCGTCGGCCAGGTACTTCACCAGCTCCTCCTTCTCGAAGAGGGCGAGCAGGTCGGGGCGTACGGGTTCGGTCTCCTCGCGGTCGAGGGCGATGCGGCCGCGCCGCGGGTCGGCCGTGTCCGGCTCGGTGCCGGGGTCGCGCAGCCGGCACAGCAGGTTGATCCGGCGCCAGGCGCGGTTCATGCCCGGATGGTCCTCGCGGGTGTGTCCGCCGCGGGACTCGGTGCGTTCCAGGGCGGCACGGGCGATGCACTCGCTGACCAGGAGCATGTTCCGCAGGTCGAGCGCGAGGTGCCAGCCGGGGTTGAACTGGCGGTGCCCCTCGACCCCGGCCCGCCGGGCCCGTGCCCGCAGGTCGCCGAGCCGGTGCAGAGCCTGCTCCATCTCGCCCTCGCGGCGGATGATGCCGACGAGGTCGTTCATCGTCTGCTGGAGTTCCTGGTGCAGGGTGTACGGGTTCTCGGGGACGCCGCCGTCCTGCGCGGGCTCCGCGGAGAAGGGGCGCAGCGCCTCGGCGGCCGCCGCGTCGATGCGTGCGTCGCTCACGGCGGGGCGCTCGGGGAGGCCCTGCGCGTGTGCGGCGGCGTGCAGTCCGGCGCGCCGCCCGAAGACGAGCAGGTCGGAGAGGGAGTTCCCGCCGAGCCGGTTGGAGCCGTGCATGCCGCCGGCCACCTCGCCGGCCGCGAACAGTCCGGGCACGCCGCGCGCCGCCGCCGTGTCCGAGTCGACGGCGATGCCGCCCATCACGTAGTGGCAGGTGGGCCCGACCTCCATGGCCTCCGCGGTGATGTCGACGTCGGCCAGTTCCTTGAACTGGTGGTGCATCGACGGCAGCCGGCGCCGGATCACGTCGGCGGGCATGCGCGAGGACACGTCGAGGTAGACGCCGCCGTGCGGGGTGCCGCGGCCCGCCTTGACCTCGGCGTTGATGGCGCGGGCCACCTCGTCGCGGGGGAGCAGTTCGGGCGGGCGCCGGTTGCGGTCCGGGTCCTCGTACCAGCGGTCGCCCTCGGCCTCGGTCTCCGCGTACTTCTCCTTGAAGACGTCGGGGACGTAGTCGAACATGAACCGCTTGCCCTCGGAGTTCTTCAGCACCCCGCCGTCGCCGCGCACCGACTCGGTGACGAGGATGCCCTTGACGGACGGCGGCCAGACCATGCCCGTGGGGTGGAACTGCACGAACTCCATGTTGAGCAGCGGTGCCCCGGCGAGCAGGGCGAGGGCGTGCCCGTCACCGGTGTACTCCCACGAGTTCGACGTCACCTTGAACGACTTGCCGATGCCGCCGGTGGCCAGGACCACGCTCGGTGCCTCGATGACGAAGAAGCGGCCGCTCTCGCGCTCGTAGCAGAAGACGCCGCTGACCCGGCCGTCGTCGTCGGTGAGCACCCGGGTGACGGTGCACTCCTGGAAGACCTTGAGCCGGGACTCGTAGTCGCCGGTCTCCCGGTGGTCCTCCTGCTGGAGCTGGACGGTCTTCTGCTGGAGGGTGCGGATCAGTTCCAGTCCGGTGCGGTCGCCGACGTGTGCGAGCCGCGGGTACTCGTGCCCGCCGAAGTTGCGCTGCGAGATCCGGCCGTCCGCGGTGCGGTCGAAGAGCGCGCCCCAGGTCTCCAGCTCCCAGACCCGGTCGGGGGCCTCCTTGGCGTGCAGCTCGGCCATCCGCCACTGGTTGAGGAACTTGCCGCCGCGCAGCGTGTCCCGGAAGTGGACCTCCCAGCCGTCCCCGGAGTTCACGTTGCCCATGGCGGCCGCGATGCCGCCCTCGGCCATCACGGTGTGCGCCTTGCCGAACAGGGACTTGCAGATCACCGCCGTGCGCGCGCCGCGCTCCCGTGCCTCGATCGCGGCCCGCAGTCCGGCGCCGCCGGCCCCGACCACGACGACGTCCCACTGCTGCCGCTCCACTACAGACATTCAGAAGGCCCTCACCATCAGAAGAAGCGCGGATCGTCGAAGGCGCCGGACGCCACCAGGTACACGTAGAGGTCGGCGAGCGCGACGCTCACCAGGGAGGCCCAGGCGAGCAGCATGTGGCGGGCGTTCAGCTTCCCGACCCAGCCCCACAGGCGGTAGCGCACCGGGTGCCGGGAGAAGTGCTTGAGCCGGCCGCCGACGATGTGCCGGCAGGAGTGGCAGGACAGGGTGTACGCCCAGATCAGGGTGATGTTCAGGAGGAAGACGAGGGTGCCGAGGCCCATGTGTCCCCACGCGTAGTGCTCGTCGCGGAACGACAGCACGGTGTCGTAGGTGAGGATGCAGGCGACGAGGACGGCCGCGTAGAAGAAGTACCGGTGGATGTTCTGCAGGATCAGCGGGAAGCGGGTCTCGCCGGTGTACTTCGTGTGTGGCTCGGCGACCGCGCAGGCGGGCGGTGACGCCCAGAAGCCGCGGTAGTAGGCCTTGCGGTAGTAGTAGCAGGTCAGCCGGAAGCCCAGCGGGAAGATCAGGATGAGCAGGGCGGGGGACAGGCCCCACCAGCCGCCGAACAGCTCCCAGTTGGGGCCGTGCCGCATCGGGGCGCAGTTGTCCGACAGGCACGGAGAGTAGAACGGCGACACGTACGGGGCCGCGTAGTAGTCCGCGTTCGCGAAGGCCCGCCAGGTGGAGTAGACGACGAACGCGAGCAGGCCGCCCGCGGTCGCGGCCGGGGCGAGCCACCAGCGGTCGGTGCGCAGGTGGCGGGCGGCGATCGCGGCACGGGTGGAGCCCCGGACGCCGGTGCCGTGTTCTGTGCCGGTGGCCAAGGAAGCCTCCGCAGGTGGGTGGGGTCAGGGGGCGTGCCGGTCCCGTGCGCCGAGCCCCTCGTCGTCGGAGTCGGTCCACAGGGAGCGGTCGTAGGGGGTGTCGGGGACGGGGACGACGTTCTGCCGGGCCGGGGCCGGGGCCGCCGGGCTCTGGGCCGCGGCGGCGCGCAGCAGGGCCACGCTCTCGCGCAGGTGCTCGGTGTCGGCGCGGACGCGGCGCAGGTCGGGGGCGGAGCAGGACCGGGGCGGGAGCCGGTCCACGGCCCGGGCCAGGTCTTCCACGCAGCGCTGAATGACCGTCAAGTCATCGTTCAGGGACATGACTTGCCTCGCTTCCGCGGGTTGCGGCGGAGATGCGTGTGCGGGTGCGAGTGTCGCGCGTCACATTGCGGTTTGGGAAGGGGGCGTGCGGTGTCGCGGGCGGGTGCGGGCCCTGCGGGGGTGCGACCGGCTCCGCCGGGCGGGGGGCGGGGGCCCGCCCCATTGGGCCGCACGAGTGGCAATCGGGCCCGGGGCCGACGTGTCGCCACCCCTCGGAGAGGGCCGACCGCTTCCCTGAGGCAATAGATGTGATCAGCGACATATACCGCCAAACGTGATCAACAGGCCCGTCCCGGAGGTAGACGCCGAGATGCACCGAATCCCAAGGCGCCCAGGCGCGACCGCCCGCTCAGCGGCGTTCCTCGTGAGCGGTGCCCTCGCCGTGACCGCCCTCGCGGGCTGCGGCTCCGACGACGAGGCGGGCAAGCCGGCCGCCCGGCAGGACATCGCTCCGGCCGCCCGCGAGCAGATCAAGGACGGCGGCACCGTGCGCTGGGCGATCGACGCCCTGCCGCAGACGCTGAACGCCTTCCAGGCCGACGCCGACGCGAGCACCACCCGGGTCACCGGCGCCGTCCTGCCGTCGATGTTCCGGATCGACGCCCAGGGCCGCCCGGTCCGGGACGCCGACTACCTGGAGAAGGCCGAGGTCATCGAGACCGAGCCGAAGCAGGTGGTCCTGTACAAGCTGAACCAGCAGGCCGTCTGGAGCGACGGCCGCGAGATCGGCGCCGCCGACTTCGCCGCCCAGTGGCGCGCACTGTCCGGCAAGGACTCCGCGTACTGGACGGCCCACAACGCCGGCTACGACCGCATCGAGAAGATCGAGCGCGGCAAGAACGACCTCGAGGTACGGGTCACCTTCGCCAAGCCGTACGCGGACTGGCGGGCGCTGTTCTCCCCGCTGTACCCCAAGGACGTCATGGGGACGCCGGACACCTTCAACGAGGGTGCGCGCCGCACCCTCAAGGTCACCGCGGGCCCCTTCGCCCTCGGCGCCACCGACCGCGACGCCAAGCGGATCACCCTCAAGCGCAACCCGCGCTGGTGGGGCCGCCAGCCCAAGCTCGACCAGCTGGTCCTCGCCGCGGTGCCCCGCGCCGAGCGCCCCGCCGCCCTGGCCGCCGGCAAGCTCGACCTGGCCGACGTGGAGCCGGGCGGCGCCGACCGCATCGCGTACGCGGCCCGCGACCAGGGCTCGTCGGGCCCGCTCGCCCACGGGCCCGGCGCCGCGCTCACCCCCGCGGAGGCGACCCGGTCCTGGGCCCGCGCGCACGGGGAGGACGAGGAGGCGGCCGACGAGGAGACCGCCGCCCGCGCCAAGACCCGCAAGGCGGTCAAGAAGTACACGGCCGAGCAGGCCGAGCTGCACGGTTTCCGGCTCCGCAAGTCCCTGGAGCCGGCCTACACGCAGCTCGCGCTCAACGGCTCCAGCGGTCCGCTCACCGACGAGCGGGTCCGGCGGGCGGTGGCCCGTGCCATCGACCGCAAGCAGCTCGCCGAGTCCGTGCTCAAGCCGCTCGGACTGCCCGCGACCACGGTCGACAACCATCTGGCCCTGGCCGGTCAGGCCGCGTACGCCGACAACAGCGACGCGCTCGGCAAGCAGGACACGGCCGAGGCGCGGGCGCTGCTCGCCGAGGCGGGCTGGGAGCGCGGCGGCCCGGTCGACGAGCAGAAGAAGGACGGGACGAAGGACGGGACGAAGGACGGCAAGAAGGACGAGGAGAAGCCGAAGACCGCAGGCAGCACGTCCGACGACTCGGCGAAGGACTCCAAGGACTCCAAGGACTCCAAGGACT
>NZ_WWIA01000904.1 GCF_009870065.1 Streptomyces sp. SID5785
GTCCGGAGCCCGGCCCCAGCCGCGGTGGCGCCTTCGCCATCGGCTCCGCCGGCCTCTCGGCCGTCTCGCTCTTCTCTGCCGGTCCTCGGCGGCTATGCCGTCCCACAGGCCGCCTCAGCTCCCCGGTTTCGTGCGGTGCAGATTCTTGTTGTGCCGTCGTACTTCGTGCCGTCGTACTTCGTGCCGTCGTACTTCGTGCGGTCGTACCTCGTGCCGTCGTACTTCGCGCGGTCGGCCGCCCGGCGGTGGTCGGTCGTGCGGTCCACCACCCGGCGGTTGTCGGTGGCACGGCCGCCCGCCCCGTGCTGGTCGGTCGTACCAACGGCCGCCCCGCGGCTGATGGTCATGCGCTCAGCCGTTGTGCGACGCATCGCGCAGTCTGCCATCGGTCCCCCCGTCACTCGACGCCACACCCCCGTCCGGCCTGTCGTCGCCCCGCTCGCCGTCACGCGACGACGCGCCGTCGGACCGCTCGCCTTCCACCGGCTCATCAGCCAGGACCTCCCCTTGCGCCACCTGACTCCCCGGCGCCTCGCCCTCAACCACCTCGACCGGAAGCGACCCCCTCTCGGGCGACGCTTCCTCGGGCGACTCCCCCTCGGACGGCTCGTCGTCACGCCGCCCGCCGTCGCCCCGCCCTTCCTCACCTACCTCGTATGCGCCAGGCGTCGCTCCCGCTTCGCCCCGCGACCCGTTCAACGCACCGGTGTCCGCCAGGAGTTCCCGGAACGCCGTCGCGACCGTCTCCGGGTACTCCATCATCGCGACGTGGCCCGCATCCGGCAGGGTCAACAGCCGTGCGTCGCGGAACGTCCGGGCGGCGCGGGCCGCCATCCGGTACGACACCAGGAGGTCCCGCCCGCCGTACACGAGCAGCGTCGGCGCCAGGACACGTTCGGCCTGGCGCCACAGCCCGTGCTGTCCGCCGAGCGTGTAGGCGTCGACCACCCCGCGCGCGGAACGGGCCATCGCGTCCCAGAAGTAGGGGAGCTTCAGGCGCCGCTCCATCTCGTCGACGGCGGCGCGGAAGCCCTCGGGCGACACCCGGTTCGGATCGCCGTAGCAGAGCGCCATGACGCCGCGGACGCGCTGTTCGGGCGTCCACTCCTTCGTCAGCCGGGTGAACAGCGAGGCGACGCCGGGCACAGCGAGCAGTCCGGTCGGCAGCGCGGTCCGCTGCACGCGGATCTCCGGCAGCGCGGGCGACACCAGGGTCAGCGTCCGCACGAGGTCGGGGCGGACGGCGGCCACGCGCGTGGTGACGGCACCGCCCAGCGAGTTCCCGAAGAGATGGACGGGGCCCCGGCCCCGCGCGTCGAGAAAGCGGATGACGGCCCGGGCGTGCCCGGTGACCGAGTAGTCGCCGTCGTCCGGGGGCGGCGAGTCGCCGAAGCCGGGCAGGTCGACGGCCTCGCCGTCCACCACGTCGGCGAGCAGCGGCATCAGCGCCGACCAGTTCTGCGAGGAGCCGCCGAGGCCGTGGACGTACAGGGCCGGCGGCAGCCCCGCGCGCGTGCCGGGCCGCGAGCGGACCCCCAGGGTGAGCCCCGGCAGCCCGACGGAACCGAGCCGCTCCCCCTCCTCGCCCCGCACGGCGCCCGTACGGGACACCGCGTCCGTGACGGTGGACGGCACACGCGGCGACTCGGTCGAAGACATGCGGGATATGTTACGAGACGATCACGCAGTGACTCGTGTGTTCGCCGTCACAGCCCGCATAGCGCGCCACTCCACTGTCTCCTACGCTCGATGTGTCTCCTACGCGCGATTCCGGACACCCCGCTTCAGGACACCCCGCTTCAGGACACCCCGCTTCACCCGCTTCAGGACACCCGTTTCAGGGCACCCGCATCAGGGAGCCGCTTCAGGGCACCCGACCAGCGCACCCGCCCACGGAGAACAGTGAGGAAGGGAGCCGGCGATGACGGTCGACCCCAGTGATCCCGAGATCTACCAGGACGGCAGCCCCGCGGAGATCGCCGTGGAGGCACCCGAGGAGGATTCCGCGGAGCAGCACGCGGACCTGACACCGGACCGGGACGACCCGCCCGCCGGGGACGCCGACCCGGACACGGCAAACGAGGCGGACCGCGCCGAGCAGGCGCGCGTGGTGTCCCTCGACGAGGACGACTACCGCTGAACCCGGCCGCACCCCGACGCCGGGCGACGATATGCACCGCTTTCCCGTGACAAGGACGCTACGCGCCGCTTTCACTGCCGTCCGGTCCATGAAATTCTGCGTCCGCACCGCGCACATCGCTGTTACCCAAAAGTACGATGACGGCGCGGCGCACACCGCACACGGACGATTTTGGGAGGCGGCGTGACAGCCACCGAGCAGACGGAGGCGGCGCGCCCGAAGGGCACACGCCTGCCGCGCCGTGCCCGACGCAATCAGCTTCTGGGCGCGGCCCAGGAGGTATTCGTCGCACAGGGCTACCACGCGGCCGCGATGGACGACATCGCCGAGCGCGCAGGGGTCAGCAAGCCGGTGCTCTACCAGCACTTCCCGGGCAAGCTCGACCTCTACCTGGCGCTCCTCGACCAGCACTGCGAGTCACTCCTGCAGTCGGTCCGCACCGCGCTGGCCTCTACGTCGGACAACAAGCAGCGCGTCGAGGCGACGATGGACGCCTACTTCGCGTACGTGGAGGACGAGGGCGGCGCCTTCCGGCTCGTCTTCGAGTCGGACCTGACCAACGAACCGGCGGTGCGCGAGCGCGTCGACCGCGTCAGCATGCAGTGCGCCGAGGCGATCTCGGACGTGATCGCCGAGGACACCGGGCTGTCCACGGACGAGTCGATGCTGCTGGCCACCGGGCTCGGCGGCGTCTCCCAGGTGGTCGCCCGCTACTGGCTGTCGAGCGAGAGCCCGGTACCGCGCGACAAGGCGGTCCAGCTGCTCACCTCGCTGGCCTGGCGCGGCATCGCGGGCTTCCCGCTGCACGGGGCCGAGCAGCACTGACACGCCCCCGCAGGACGGGCCGTCGGGCACCGCACCGTTTTGTTCCCGCCCGGCTGTTCGCTCTTGGCGTGCAGCCGGGGCGCCGGGAGGCTCGTCTCACCGGGCTAATCTGTGCTGCGTACGGCGCGGTCGCCCGCGCACATCACGGATCGTCGGAGGGACAAGGCCGTGGAGGTCAAGATCGGCGTGCTGCACACGCCCCGCGAGATCGTTCTGGAGAGCGATCAGTCCGCCGAGGAGGTCGAGGGCGCGGTGTCCGCGGCCCTGTCCGGCAAGTCGCAGCTGCTCTCCCTGACGGACGACAAGGGTCGTAAGATCCTCGTCCCTGCCGACCGTCTCGCGTACGTCGAGATCGGTGAGCCGGCGGTGCGCAAGGTGGGCTTCGGCCCGCTCTAGAGGCACACAGGACGCGCGCGGCAGACGCACGACATGAGTAAGGGCCCGGTGGTCGAATCCACCGGGCCCTTCTCGCTGCCCACTCCCGGGCCGACCGGTGCGCACACCGGCCCCGTCCACCGCTCGCCCCTCACACCGTCGTCATCGCCTCCCGCGCGCACAGGGCGCGCACAGCGTGGTCACACAGGGAGGGTTGCGTTCCGCACCCCAGGGGTAGACCGGCTACGACCGTGTGCACCGTCCGGCCGTGCGGGAGGGACCCATCATCATGCTGCTCGAGGCTGTCGGATCCGCCCTGCTCGGCCTGGCTCTCGCGCTCGCCGCGGGCCACCGGTTCCCGCGCCGGCTGCCGTCACAGCGGCTCGTCGTGCCGACGGGTGTCGCCGGTGGCCTGTTCGGCGCGTTCGTCACGCACAGCGCCCTCGGCCCGGGCCACGCCCTGGCCACGCTCGGCGGCGCGCTCGTCCTGTCGGTCGCCCTGCTGTCGCTGCTGGTGCGGCCCGCGCGCAGGCGAACGCAGCAGATCGGCGCAAACGCCTGACCGCGAACGCCGTGCCGCGCATGCCTGACCGCGAACGCTGATCGCGCGCCCTGTGCCGAGAACGCCCGACCGCGCACGCCCGACCGAGTGCGCCCGGCCACGCCCACCCGACTGCGCACGACGGCGGACCCCGCAGGGCCGCGCCCGCCGCGCCGACGCGTCAGGCAGCCAGCCCCAGCGCGGCCATCCGCTTGGTGTGCGCCTCGGTGATCCGGGAGAACATCCTGCCGACCTCGGCCAGGTCGAAACCGTCGGCCACGCCCCCGACCAGCATCGTGGAGAGCGCGTCGCGGTCCGCGACGACCCGCTGCGACTGCGACAGGGCCTCGCCCATCAGCCTCCGTGCCCACAGCGCGAGCCGGCCGCCCACGCGCGGCTCCGCCTCGATGGCGGCCCGCACCTTCTCGACGGCGAACGACGCGTGCCCGGTGTCGTCGAGCACGGCGAGCACGAGCGAACGGGTGTCGGAGTCCAGACGGGCCGCGACCTCCCGGTAGAAGTCGGAGGCGATCGAGTCGCCGACGTAGGCCTTGACCAGGCCCTCCAGCCAGTCCGACGGGGCGGTCTGCCGGTGGAAGCCGTCGAGCGCCGCGACGAAGGGGTCCATCGCCTCGGTCGGCTCGGCGCCGACCGCCGAGAGCCGGTCGCGCAGCTGCTCGAAGTGGTGGAACTCGGCGGAGGCCATCTTCGCCAGCTCCGCCTTGTCGGCGAGCGTCGGCGCCAGCTTCGCGTCCTCGGCGAGCCGCTCGAACGCCGCCAGCTCGCCGTACGCGAGCGCGCCCAGCAGGTCGACGACCGCGGCACGGTAGTTCGGGTCCGCGGAGGCGGTGTCCCAGTCCTGGGCGGCGATTCCGGTCGGGGCGGGGGTCGCTCCGGTGGACGGCTTGGCGTTGTCAGGCGTCTCCATGAAGCGCACAATAGCCCGCCCGCCGCCTCCCGGAAGTCCCTGGTCAAAGAGTGTGACGACGGCTACGTGACGAATTCGGCCATCGCATATGCGGGTTTCCGGGGTATGGTGGTAAAGAGCCCGCCGAGTGCAAGCCTGTGTCATGGTGCCTGCACGTATCTCCGACGGGCCTCATGAATGAGGATGCCCGGTCGGTGGCCCGATCGGCTCCGACCCGACAGCCCTCCGGGTCGTGCGTCACAGGACATACGGATCGAGGAGGGGCCCTCAGCGGCACGAGCGCTCGAGCGTCGGCAGTGGTCCCGCGCCATCCGGTCCACCCGCACTTGCGGATCGAGACCGGCGTACCAAAGGCACGGCACTGGCACGGTCACGACCCCCGCGTTCGCCTCGGACCGCACCTCACAGAAGAGGCAACACCCTGACTACGCAGACTTCGACATTCCGTCAGCTCGGCATCCTGTCCGAGACCGCTGAGGCCCTCGAGGCCGTCGGAATCGTCCACCCCTTCCCCATCCAGGAGATGACTCTCCCCGTCGCCCTCTCCGGCACGGACGTCATCGGCCAGGCCAAGACCGGCACCGGCAAGACCCTCGGTTTCGGTCTGCCGCTGCTCGAGCGCGTCACCGTCCCCGCGGACGTCGAGGCGGGCCGGGCCCGTCCCGACCAGCTCACCGACACTCCGCAGGCCCTCGTCGTCGTCCCGACGCGCGAGCTGTGCCAGCAGGTGACCAACGACCTGCTGACCGCCGGCAAGGTGCGCAATGTCCGCGTCCTCGCCATATATGGCGGTCGCGCCTACGAGCCCCAGGTCGAGGCCCTCAAGAAGGGCGTCGACGTGATCGTCGGCACCCCGGGCCGGCTGCTCGACCTCGCCGGGCAGAAGAAGCTCAACCTCTCGCACGTGAAGGCGCTCGTCCTCGACGAGGCCGACGAGATGCTCGACCTGGGCTTCCTTCCCGACGTCGAGAAGATCATCAACATGCTTCCGGCGAAGCGCCAGACGATGCTGTTCTCGGCGACCATGCCGGGCGCCGTCATCGGTCTCGCCCGCCGCTACATGTCGCAGCCGACGCACATCCGCGCCACGTCCCCCGACGACGAGGGCGCGACCGTGCGGAACATCGCGCAGCACGTCTTCCGCGCGCACAACATGGACAAGCCCGAGATGGTCGCGCGCATTCTCCAGGCCGACGGCCGCGGGCTCGCGATGATCTTCTGCCGCACCAAGCGCACCGCGGCCGACATCGCCGACCAGCTCAAGCGGCGCGGCTTCGCGTCCGGCGCGGTCCACGGCGACCTGGGCCAGGGCGCGCGCGAGCAGGCGCTGCGCGCGTTCCGCAACGGCAAGGTCGACGTGCTCGTGTGCACCGACGTCGCCGCGCGCGGCATCGACGTCGACGGCGTCACGCACGTCATCAACTACCAGTCGCCCGAGGACGAGAAGACCTACCTGCACCGCATCGGCCGCACCGGCCGCGCGGGCAAGAAGGGCATCGCGATCACGCTGGTCGACTGGGACGACATCCCGCGCTGGCAGCTGATCAACAAGGCGCTGGAGCTGGACTTCAACGACCCGGTCGAGACCTACTCGTCCTCGCCGCACCTCTACGAGGAGCTCAGCATCCCGGTGGGCACCAAGGGTGTCCTGCCGCGCTCCGAGCGCACGCGGGCCGGTCTGGACGCGGAGGAGATCGAGGACCTCGGCGAGACCGGCGGCCGTGGCGCCTCCGGGCGCGGGGGCCGTGGCGGCCGCCAGGACCGCGACCGCGACCGTGACCGTGACCGCGAGCGGGTCCAGGAGCGTGAGCGTCCTGCCCGTACGCCGCGTCGCCGTCGCCGCACCCGCGGTGGCGAGCCCACGAGTGCCGTCGAGGCCACGTCGAGCGGCACGGCTCCCGTGACGCCGGTCGAGGAGCACGCCTCCGAGCCGCGCACGCCCCGCCGTCGCCGTCGTACGCGCGGTGGCGCCCAGGGCGGTGCGCAGGTCGCCCCGGCCGCCGAGGCCGTCGTCGAGGCGGTGGAGACCGTCGCGGCCGTCGCCCCGGTGACCGAGTCCGCTCCCGCCGCCGAGGCGCCCGCCAGGCGCCGCCGTACGCGGAAGCGCGCGGAGGCCGCCGTCGACACGGTCGAGGCCGTCGCCGAGACCGCCGCGGTGACCGAGGCCGCCGAGACCGTGGCCACCGAGCCGGCCCGCCGCACGCGCACCAAGGCCGCGCCCGCCCCGGAGACCGCCGAGACCGTGGTGGACACGGTGGAGGCCACCGAGGCCGCGCCGAAGAAGCGCGCGCCCCGCAAGAAGGCCGTCGCCGCCGCCCCC
>NZ_WWIA01000905.1 GCF_009870065.1 Streptomyces sp. SID5785
TCCCGCACCGGCCCCCGAACTCGCCCCGCACCAGGACCGCCGCCCCGCCGGGGCCGACACCCGGGCGATGCTGCTGCGCGCCCTCGACGTCACGGTGCCCGCCCAGCGGACCGGGGGCAGCGGCCGGGGCCAGGCCCCGCCGCGTCCGGCCCCCGCGCCGACCCCGGCCGCCGCCTTCGACGCGCTGTACGTCTACGCCGCTCCCGGCCTGGTCCAGCAGGCCCGTCTGCTGACCGGCAGCCGGCGGCTCGCCTTCGAGGCCGTCGAGCACGCCTTCCGCGGAGCCTGGGAGCGCTGGCCCGAAGTGGCCCGCGACAGCGACCCCGTGGGCTGGGTGCGGGCCGCGGCCCACACGTACGCCCTGTCCCCCTGGCACCGGCTGCGCCGGTTCCCCGGCCGCACGTGCTCCGCACGGATGCCGCAGGACGATCCGCTGCTGCGGTCGCTGCTCCGGCTGCCCCCGCGGCAGCGCCGGGCCGTGCTGCTCTGCGACGGCCTGGGGCTCAGCACCGGCGAGGCGGCGGCCGAGACCGAGGCGGGCACGGCCGCGACGACGGGCCGGCTGCGCTCCGCCCGCGCCGCGCTGGACGCACCGTCCGGCTCCCTCGCGTCCCGGCTCGCCCGCGAACCGGCCTGCACCCTCGCCCAGCCCTGGTCCGTGCGCGAGAGCACGGAACGCCGGGCCGTGCTCATGACCCGCACCGTGTGGGCGGTCGTCGCCGCGTTCGCCCTCCTCGTCACGGCGGTCGTCCTCACCTCGCCGTCCTGAGCCGCGGCCGTACGATCATGACGGGGACATCCGGCACCGGAAGGGACCACAGCATGGACGAGCGGGAACTGGCGTGGCTGCGCCGGTGCGTGGAGCTGGCGGGCGAAGCGCTGGAGGCCGGGGACGAGCCGTTCGGCTCGGTGCTCGTGGACGGCTCGGGGACGCTGCGCGCCGAGGACCGCAACCGGGTGGCGGGCGGTGACGCGACCCGCCACCCCGAGTTCGAGCTGGCCCGCTGGGCGGCCGAGCACCTCTCGCCCGCGGAGCGCGCCGCCGCGACCGTCTACACCTCCGGTGAGCACTGTCCGATGTGCTCGGCCGCGCACGCGTGGGTCGGACTGGGCCGGATCGTGTTCGTCGCGTCGTCGGCGCAGCTGTCCGAGTGGCTCGCCGCCTGGGGCCGGCCCCCGGGGCCGGTCGCCGCGCTGCCCGCCGGGACGGTGGCTCCGGGCGTCACGGTGGAGGGCCCGGTGGAGGAACTGGTGCCCGCGGTCGAGGAGTTGCACCGCCGCTTCGCCGAGCGCGCGGGCGGCTGAGCGCACGCACGCGCCCCCGGCCCGGAACGGCGGGCCGGGGGCGCGTGGTTCCCGGTGTCAGGCGGCCGGAGCCGTCTCCGCGACCGCCGCACGGGACAGGGTCCGCTCGAACACCGCGTACGCGACGACGGCGACGACCAGTCCGGTGACCGCGTCGGACAGCTGCGGGGCCCACCAGTGCGCGACACCGCCGGCCGCCGCGCCGACCGCCCAGGCCACGAAGGCCGTCGGGCGGACCGTCACGGTGGGCCGCCGGTCCATCGCGCCGCGCCCGCCGCGGGCGAACAGCTGGTCGGCGATGAGCACACCGCCGAGCGGCGGCACGAACACGCTGAGGATGACCAGCCAGTCCAGGAAGTGGTTCCAGACGCCGGCCAGCGCGGCGAGCGTGCCGACGAGCCCGAGGACGACCGTCATCAGACGCATCCGCGTACCGGTGAGGTGCGACCAGCCGAGCGCGCCGTTGTACAGACAGTGGCTGCACACGGAGCCGAGGTTGACGAAGACGAAGACCGCCGCGATCACGTTGAGGATCCCGGAGTGCTCGCCGGTCAGGATCGGCAGGAAGTCACCGCCCGTCGTGCCGGCCGAGGCGATGGCCCCGGCGGCGACGACGAGTCCGCCGGTGATCTGGGCGACGAGGCTCGCGACCGGGAACGCGCTGACGGTCGCGAGGACGGCCTGCCGGCCGTTCTTCGACCAGCGGGTGAAGTCCGCGGTCATCGTGCCGGAGTCGGCGAAGGTCGCCATGATCGTGGAGACGGCCGCGCCGAAGGTCAGCGCCGAGGCTCCGCCGACGCCCTCGTAGGAGAAGACCGCGCCCATGTCGTGGTCGCGGGCCACCAGCACCAGGGCGATGATCCCGGCGAGGACGAACAGCGGTGCGGCGACCGCGCCCAGCCAGGACAGGGCCTTGATGCCGAAGAACGTCAGGGCGATGAAGCCGAGGCCCGCCAGCACCGTGACGAGCCGCTCGTGCCAGCCGAACGACGCGTGCAGGGTGGCACCGGTGGCGCCGGTGTTGAACGCGAACCAGCCAACGACGATCGTCGACAGGAACGCGGAGGCCACGATGTAGCCGCCGCGCCCGAAGGTGCGGGAGGCCTGGAGCGAGAAGCTCTCGCCGGTGGTGCCGGCCCGGTGGCTGAGGATCCCCACGTACAGGAGCATGACGAGGTTGGCCACGAGGATGGCGCCGAGTCCGCGCCAGAAGCCCAGCATGGCGACGACCACGCCGCCGGGGATGGCGTTGGTCAGGATCATCGGGAAGCCGAACCAGACGGCGGAGACCGTCAGGAGCGACTTGCGCCGGTCCTCGGGAACCGGGCTGTGCTCGAACTCGTCGTCGGGTTCCGGTTCCGTGGATATGTCCGGCTGCGCGGCGGAGCGGTGTGTGTTCATCGTTGAGGGGCTTCCGGGTGGGCGCTCGCGCGCGTCAGGAGGAGGAGCCGCCGAACGCGTCGGCGAGGGCGGTGGCGGCCTTGGTGAACGCCTCGGCCGGCGGGTGCGTGATGCCGGCGCCGATCATGCCGATGCCCGCGTCCTTGTGCGCGATGGCGGTGTTGATGATCGGCAGGATGCCGGTGTCGAGGACCTTGCGGACGTCGATGCCGGTGGGCAGCCCCTGGAAGTCGAGGGCCGGGATCGTGACGTTCGGGTTCTGGGCGGTGGTGATCTCGCCCATGTCGCGGGTGTAGCCCATGGCCTCGGCCACGGTGCCGCCGACGAGGGCGACGATGGCGGGCGCGGCCGACATGGCGAAGCCGCCGAAGCCGTAGGTCTCGGTGATGGCGCTGTCGCCGATGTCGAGGCCGGAGTCCTCGGGCTTGTACCCGGCGAACATCGGGCCGACGACCTTCTGCGCGGGGCCGGTGAACCACTGGCCGGGCAGCCCGGCGACGCGGATGCCGAACTCGACGCCGTTGCGGGCCATCGTCGTGACGACGGTGGAGTTCTCCACGCCGTCGGCGGCGTCGAGGGCGGCCTTGGCCACGGCCATCCAGGTCGGTCCGGAGAAGTAGTCGGAGGACGCGACGAAGTCGAAGACCTCCTTCTTCTGCTCGGTGGTGAAGGACGACCGGAGCATGCCCGGGGCGAGTGCCTGGAAGAGGAGCAGGGTGCCGGCGCCGTTGCGGTTGTGGCACTCGTCGCCCATGTGGATGGCCTGCGAGAGCAGCAGCCGCAGGTCGATCGGGCCGGTGAACTCGACGGCCTCCTTGAGCATCGGGCCGAAGACGTCGCGCATCCAGATCAGGCGGTCGACGACGCTCAGGTCGTTGGCGCCCATCCGCAGGATCTTGGCCATCTGCTCGGACAGGTTGGTGTACGCGGTGTTGCCGTGCGTCTCGTTCCTGACGATGTGCACGTACATCGACGCGGAGGTGACACCGGCCATCGAACCGACCGCGTTCGCCTCGTGGCAGGGGCGGAAGGTGATCTGCCCGGAGGCGGCGACCTCGGCGGCCTCGTCCAGGTCCTTCGCCAGGCCCTCGAAGACGAGGGCGCCGGTGACGGCGCCCTTCATCGGGCCGTTCATCCGGTCCCAGGTGATAGGAGGGCCGGAGTGCAGGATCGTGGTGGGCGTCATGCCGGGGACCACGTCGAGCGCGCGGCCGAAGCCGACGAGCATCGGGCGGGCGGACATGATGCGCTCGACGGCCTCCGCGTTGGCGGCGTCGATCCTCGCGGTGAGCTCGGGGCTCGCCTCCAGCGCGTTCAGGGCGCGGGCGGCGTCGGGGTTGCCGCCGCCGGGCGGGGTCCAGTCGAGGGTGGTGACCTGGGCGTGCTGGGCCTTGATGTCCTCGTCGAACATCGCGAGGCCGACGTTGACGACGCTGAGGTCGCTGCCGAACAGGGCGGCGGCGGGCGTCGGTTCGGTGTTCTCGGTGCTCATGCCTGTGCCTTCTTCGCGATCTCACGGGCGAACTGGCCCGTCTCGGTGGAGCTGAGGGTGACGGTGACGCCGGCGGCGCGCAGGGCGGCGGTCTGGGCGGCGACCGAGGGGGTGTCGAGGTCGGTGCCGAGGACGTAGGCGACGACCTCCAGGTGGCGGCCGGCCTCACGGGCGATGCGCTGGCCCTCCTCGATGGCGGGCAGCGTGGTGCCGACCGGGTCCTCGTGGGAGCCGAAGCCGAGGACGAAGTCCATGACGAGGGCGGCGACCTCGGGGTCCTTGGCCTCCTCGACGATGCGCTCGATGCGCAGGGCGGGGTCGATCATCGGGTGCGGACGGCCGTTGGTGAAGTCGTCGTCGCCGAAGTCGAGGAAGGTGTGGCCGCGCGAGGCGGAACCGGCCGGGAGGCGGAAGTCGGCGTTCTTCTGGATGTTGGAGAAGACGTCGAGGCCCGCGTCGCGCACGGCGTACATCGTCTCGTCGCACAGGGTGCCGCCGCAGAACAGGCCGCGGACGTACTTCTGGCCGTCGGCGAGGCGGGCGACGACGGCGTCGGCGGCGGCCGCGGCGTCGAGGTCCTCGGTGGGGGCGGGGGCGACACCGGCGAGCTCGACGGCCTGCTGCGCGGCCTGGAGGCTGCCCGCGGCGAAGTGGCCGCCGGCGGCGGTGACCGCCTCCTCGGAGCCGTCGATGAACCAGACGACGACGGGCTTGCCCGCGGCGGCGACCTCGGCGAGGACCTTCTTCTCGACGGAGGGGGCCGGGGGCTTGGAGACGAGGACGATGACGTCGGTGGCGGGGTCCGCGGCGAGCGCGCGGATGCCGTCGACCATCATGATGCCGCCGACCTGCTCGGACAGGTCGCGGCCACCGGTGCCGATGAGCTGCGAGACGCCGCCGCCGAGCGCGTGGACGCGGACGGAGACCTCCTGCGAGCCGGTGCCGGACGCGGCGACGATGCCGATCGTGCCGGGGCGGACCTTGTTGCCGAAGCAGAGCGCGACGTTGTTGACGATCGCGGTGCCGCAGTCGGGGCCCATCATGAACAGGCCCTTTTCGTGGGCGAGTTGCTTGAGGGCGATCTCGTCCTCGACGGCGACGTTGTCGCTGAACATCATCACGTGCAGGCCGGACTCGAGGGCCTTGCGGGCCTCACGGGCGGCATAGGCGCCGTTGACCGCGATGACGGCGAGGTTGGCGCCGGGGACGCCCTCGGCGGCGGAGGTGACGGTCCGGTAGGTGACCTGGCCGCCGTCGGCCGAGGCGGGGGCCTTGCGGGTGAGCAGGCCCTCGATCTCGGCGAGGAGCGCGTCGGTGTCGGCGCCGTCCTCGGCGACGAGGACGACCATCAGGTCGCCGCTCTCGGCGGCGCGCAGCTCCTCGGTGAGCAGCCCCAGGTTGTCCAGGACGCCCTTGTTCATCTCGGTGCCCATGGCGGTGAACGCCTGCTCGACCCCGTCCAGGGCGTTGGCCTTGGTCGAGACGGACATCAGGGACACGGAGTCGAAGTACGTGTTCTTACGTACGACGGCTGTGGTGGTACTCACAGCGAACCTCGCAGTTCTTCTTCCAGGTGGAGCCCGGCCACGAGGCCGGACAGGGTGTCGCTGCCCGACGTGTGGCCGAGGGCCAGCACGCGTCGGGCAGGATCGTTCAGGTCCC
>NZ_WWIA01000906.1 GCF_009870065.1 Streptomyces sp. SID5785
CTGCTGCTCCTCGACGAGCCCACCAACCACCTCGACGCCGAGTCCGTGAACTGGCTGGAGCAGCACCTGGCCCAGTACAAGGGCACCGTCGTGGCCATCACCCACGACCGGTACTTCCTGGACAACGTCGCCGAGTGGATCCTCGAGCTGGACCGCGGCCGTGCCATCCCCTACGAGGGCAACTACTCCACGTACCTGGAGAAGAAGTCCGAGCGCCTCAAGGTCGAGGGCAAGAAGGACGAGAAGCGCCAGAAGCGGCTCAAGGAAGAGCTCGAGTGGGTGCGGTCCAACGCCAAGGGCCGCCAGACCAAGTCCAAGTCGCGTCTCGCGCGCTACGAGGAGATGGCGGCCGAGGCCGAGAAGATGCGGAAGCTGGACTTCGAGGAGATCCAGATCCCGCCGGGCCCGCGCCTGGGCAGCATCGTCGTCGAGGTCAGCAACCTCAGCAAGGCCTTCGGCGAGAAGGTCCTGATCGACGACCTGAGCTTCACGCTCCCGCGCAACGGCATCGTGGGCGTCATCGGCCCGAACGGCGCCGGCAAGACGACGCTCTTCAAGATGATCCAGGGCCTGGAGACGCCGGACTCCGGCGAGATCAAGGTCGGCGAGACCGTCAAGATCTCGTACGTCGACCAGAACCGCTCCAACATCGACCCGAAGAAGACCCTCTGGGCCGTGGTGAGCGACGAGCTCGACTACATCAACGTCGGCCAGGTCGAGATGCCGTCGCGCGCGTACGTCAGCGCCTTCGGCTTCAAGGGCCCCGACCAGCAGAAGCCGGCCGGTGTGCTCTCCGGCGGTGAGCGCAACCGCCTCAACCTCGCGCTCACGCTCAAGCAGGGCGGCAACCTGCTGCTCCTCGACGAGCCGACGAACGACCTCGACGTCGAGACGCTCAGCTCGCTGGAGAACGCGCTGCTCGAGTTCCCCGGCTGCGCCGTGGTCGTCTCCCACGACCGCTGGTTCCTGGACCGGGTGGCCACGCACATCCTCGCGTACGAGGGTGACTCCAAGTGGTTCTGGTTCGAGGGCAACTTCGAGTCGTACGAGAAGAACAAGATCGAGCGCCTCGGTGCGGACGCGGCCCGCCCGCACCGCGCCACCTACAAGAAGCTGACCCGCGGCTGATGGCTCGCCACGTATACGCCTGCCCCTTGCGCTGGGCGGACATGGATGCGTACGGACACGTCAACAACGTCGTGTTCCTCCGGTACCTGGAGGAGGCGCGCATCGATTTCCTGTTCCGCCCGGACAAGGACTTCCAGCAGGGGTCCGTCGTGGCGCGCCATGAGATCGACTACAAGCGGCAGCTCGTGCACCGGCACACGCCGGTCAGCATCGAGATGTGGGTCACCGAGATAAAGGCGGCGTCGTTCACGCTCGCCTACGAGGTCAAGGACCCGGACCAGGTGTACGTCCGGGCCTCGACGGTCATCGTGCCGTTCGACTTCGAGGCCCAGCGGCCGCGCCGGATCACCGCCGAGGAGCGGGAGTTCCTCGCGGAGTACCGGGACGACGCGGCCACGGCGGGGGCGCTCGCCGCATGAGCGCGCCCGTGCTGCACGTCGCCGACGCCGGGGAGGCGGCGGATCTCGCCGCCTTCCTCGGCCGGCTGCTGCACTACGACCGGGCGGCCGCCGTCCGGCTGCAGGCGCAGGCCGGTGGCCGGGCGCTCGCGGTGTTCGGGCGCCCGCCGTCGTTCGAGGTCCTCGCGGTGCGGGCGGTGCGGCTGCTCAAGCCGTACGAGTACGGGATCGACGACGCGCTCGACGTCACCGTGTCCGCGGGGGAGCTGCTCGACTCCGTCGACGAGGCGGCGGGCACGGTCACCGTGCCGGGCGCCGTGACCGGGCCGCCGTGGGCCGGGATGCTGCCGCCGCAGGGCGGCTGGCGGCGGGCCGAGGACTTCCCGGACGCGCGCGCCCTGCGGGCTCTCGTGCGGGCCGCGGTCGTCGAGTTCCGGTCCAGGGTCGGGGAGTTGGCGCCCGAGGCGCGGACCAGGACGGAGCTCGACCGGGTCGGGCGGGAGATCTGGTCGCGGGAGATCGGGTCCAGCGGGGTTCCCGTGCGGGTGGCTCATGCGGCCGTCTCGCTCGGGTTTCTGCGGGGGGAGTCGGCCGAGGCCGATCTGCTCGTGGCCGGGGCGTGGGTCCGGCTCCGTACGGCGTACGGGGCGGTCGTCCTCCGGCGGGCCTCCGGTGGGCTCGGCGGTCTGTCGGTCAGCCCCGTCTGAGGCCGGGACCGCGCCGTAGCGCGTCCCTCGTCGCCGACTGCTGCCGGTGCCTACGGCCGTTCCTGGTCGTCCGGCCAGACCTGGATGTGGTCCTCCTCCAGCTCCAGCAGGACGCGGTCGCGCATCTCCAGTGATTCCGTGTACTCCGCGGGCAGTTGGAGCCGCCCCGCACGGTCGAGCATCGCGTACTCGCGGGAGACCAGGGACTCCTGGCCGGTCGTCGCGTCGACCTGGGTGTGCCGCAGGACCTCCGTGGAGGTGCGGCCGTCGCGGATGGCCACGGTGCGGCGCACCTCCGTCGCCACCGTCTGGTCGTGCGTGACGATGACGACCGTCGTGCCCAGCTCCTCGTTCGCCGTGCGGAACGCGGCGAAGATCTGCTCACCGGTGTGCGAGTCCAGCTCGCCCGTGGGCTCGTCGGCGAGCAGCACCTTCGGCTCGTTGGCCAGGGCGACCGCGATGGCGACGCGTTGCTGCTGGCCGCCCGACATCTGCTCGGGCCGCCGGTCGCGGCAGTCGGCGACGCCGAGGAGGTCGAGGAGCTCCGCCGCGCGCTGCGCCTTCTTCGCGCGGCCGGTGCGGCCGCGCAACTGCATGGGCAGCGCCACGTTCTGGCTGGCCGTCAGGTACGGGAGCAGGTTGCGCGCGGTCTGCTGCCAGACGAAGCCGACGGCCTCGCGGCGGTAGCGCAGCCGGTCCTTCGCGGTCATCGCCAGCAGGTCGTACCCGGCGACCCTGGCCGCGCCCGCGGTGGGCTCGTCGAGGCCCGCCAGGATGTTCATCAGGGTCGACTTGCCGCTGCCGGAGGCGCCGACCAGGGCCATCAACTCGCCGTCGCGGACCAGGAGATCGAGGCCCTGGAGGGCCTGCACCTCGACGCCGTCCGTCGTGAAGATGCGCACGAGGCGGTCGCAGCTGATCAGGGCGTCGTGGCCGAAGGCGGGCCGGTCGCGGTGCGCGGTGGCGCGCTGTTCCAGGTCGGCGAGGCTGGGGCCGGAGCCGGCCGTGGTGCTCTCTGTCGTCATGGGCTGTACGGCCTCCCCGTTCGTGGGTTCGTCGTGGTCGGCGGGTCCGGGCGGTCGCTGGGTCACGCCGACTCACCCGCTCTGAGTTCCTTCACCGAGCCGCGCCGCCCGGCCCACCAGGCCTGGAGCGCGGCCACCCCGACCGTGATCGCCAGGACGCACACCGCGGGCACGACGAGCGACACCGGGTCCGTCGTCAGCGACGACGTGGTGCGGACCTCGTCGTCCGCGAGGGCCATCGCCGTCAGGTCGAGGCCGGGCGCGAGCAGCCGGATCGCCGCCCAGCCGGTGAGCAGACCGCCGACGGCGGCGAGCACCGCCTGGGGGAGCGCCTCGAGGACCATCAGACGGCGGCCCTGGCGACGGGTGAGGCCGAGGGTGCGCAGCCGGGCGAGGAGCGCGAGCCGCTCCGGGGCGGCCCGGGTGAGCGAGAGCGCGAGCGCGAGCACGGCGAGCCCGGTGCCGGCGCCGACCGCCGAGAGGTACACGTCGGTGGCCCCGGACTGGAGCGGGGAGTCGAGGAAACCGGCCCGTTCTCCGGCGCGGGTCTGCACGGCGGTGCCGGAGCCCGCGGCCCGGCGCAGGGCGGCCGCGTCGATGTGGTCGCCGGTCAGGAGCAGAGTGCTCGGCTCGGTGCGGGTGCCGCTCGCTGCGGCGAACCCGGCGGCGTCCACCACGAGGAAGTCCCGCCGGTCGGTGGCGAGCGCCGGGGTCGTCGCGCGGACGGCGGTGATCCGGACGGCGAGCGCCTGCCCGTTGACCTGGACGGTGAGCCGGCCGTCCGGGAAGCGGTGGGCGAGGGACGTCGAGGCGAGCGCGGGCACGGGGGTCTTCGGGCCGCCCGCCGGGGGTGCGAGTGCGCTCGCCGGGAACGCGCCGAGGCCGGTGCGCGCGGCGAGCCGGGCGTACGCGGCGCGGTCCACGGCGGCCACGCTGACCTGCCGGTCGGCGCCGGTGCGCAGGTCGGTGCGGAGCGACACCCGGGCCAGGTCGCTGACCCCGGGCACGTCCGCGACCCGGTCCGCGGTCCCGGCGGGCAGCGGCTGGGACCGGGCGACCCGGGCGTCCGCGCCGGTCGCGACGAGTGCGGCGCGGTCGCGGGCGGAGTCGATGCCGGCCAGCACGCTGCCGCCGAACGCGGCCGTGGTGAGCGCCGTCAGGAGGGCGAGCAGCGGCAGGACCGCGGTGCCCGCGCCGGCCTGGGCCCGGGCCGCGCGGGCCAGGGACAGATAGCCCACCGCGCCGCGCAGCCGGGCCATGGGTCCGGTGAGCCGGCGCAGCGGCAGTGGATAGATCCTGACCAGCAGGAACGCGGCGACGATCCCGACGAGGACCGGCGCGAGGGCGACGAGCGAGTCGCCGCCGTCCGTGCCGCGCCGGCGCAGCGCCACGATCGCGCCGAGCGCGAGGACCAGCAGGGTCAGTTCGGCGACCGTACGGCGGGCGGAGGGCCGGGCCGTGGCGACGTCGTCGCGTTCGGCGTGCATCCGCACCGCGCGGTGTCCGGCCAGGGCACGGACGGGCAGGGCCGCGCAGGCGAGCACGGCGACGGCCGCGGCGCCGAGCACGGCGGGCCGCAGCGCGCCGTG
>NZ_WWIA01000907.1 GCF_009870065.1 Streptomyces sp. SID5785
GCCGGGCCCGGCTGCGCGCCCGGGCGGGAGCTGCTGGTGCGGTCGTTCGCCGCGCCGCCGCGGCTCCTGGTGTTCGGTGCGGTCGACTTCGCTCGTCCGCTGGTCCGCATGGGCCGGCTGCTCGGGTACCGGGTGACGGTGTGCGACGCGCGTCCGGCGTTCGCCACGACAGCCCGCTTCCCGGAGGCCGACGAGGTGGCCGTCGACTGGCCGCACCGCTGGTTCGCGGCACACGAGGAGTGGGTGGACGCCTCGACGGCGGTGTGCGTCCTGACCCATGACGCGCGGTTCGACGTGCCGTTGCTCGCGCGGGCACTGCCCGGCCGGGCCGGTTACGTGGGCGCGCTCGGCAGCCGTCGGACGCACGAGGACCGGCTGAGGCGGCTGCGCACGGCCGGGGTCGGAGCGGCGGCGCTCGCCCGGCTGCGCTCCCCGGTCGGGCTCGATCTGGGCGGGCACGGGCCGGAGGAGACGGCGGTGTCGATCGTGGCGGAGATCGTCGCGGTGCGCCGGGGCGGTTCGGGGGCGCCGCTCACGGGCCTGCCGGGTCCGGTGCACGCGGTGGCGGCCGGTCCGCCGCCGCCCGCACGGTGACCCCGGTGGCGCGCCGAGTCGGCGCGTCCGGCGCCCCGAGCGCCTCGCTCACCGGCACAGCCTTTTGAACACCCGTTCCGAAAGGGCATCATCGAGGCACCTTTTGAACGTCTGTACAGACGCTGCGCAGGATCCCGTCACTCCTCGACTAACCTGACGCCGTGGACGACGTGACAGCCCCGGAACAGCCGGAACACGAGGCCGCCCCGACACGGCCGGAGAAGCGGCGCGGCCGCGCGCACGACCCCCGGGGGAACCGGCGTGCGGTGCTGGAGGCGGCCCGCAGACTGTTCGCGGCGCACGGGTACCAGAGCGTCGGCATCCGCACGATCGCCGCCGCAGCCGGGGTCACGCCCGGGCTCGTCATGGCCTACTTCGGCTCCAAGGACGGGCTCTTCCGCGAGGTCGTCGGCGACGGCACGGGGATCACGACCCGGGTCCTCGACGAGGCGGTCGACGATCCGGCCGGGCTGCCGCACGCGCTGGCCCACTCCTACCTGGACCGCTGGGACCGGCTCTCCGCCCAGGATCCGCTCGCGGCCCTGATCCGGTCCGCGCTCGACCATCCACCGAGCGCCGCGCACCTGGCCGATCTGCTCGAGCGGCTCGTGACAGCCCCCCTGACCGCGGTCCTCGGCACCTCGGACGAGGCCGCCACCCGGATCGGGCTGATCCGCAGCATCCTGTTCGGCGTGATCATGGAGCGCTATCTCTTCGCGCACGAGCCGGCCCGCTCGGCACCCACGGCAGAGCTCGAACCGCTCCTGACCCAGGTGCTGGCGACAGCCTTCGGGACGGACCCCGCCGCCTCGGCACCCCCGGCGCCGGAGCCGGCACCGAACGCCCCCGCGGCCGACGACGACACGCGCGTCTTCGCCGCTCTCACCGACTGTGCGGCCCGCTACCGGACCCTGATCGGCCGGGTCGTGAAGCGGCACGGCATCGGTCTCGCCGCATTCGAGGTGCTGGCCGAACTGCGCAGGGCAGGCACCCCGTACCGCCGCACGATGGGCGAACTGGCCACGGCGGGTGCGGTGCGGGCCGGCGGGATCACCCAGCACGCGGACCGGCTCGCGCGGGCGGGCCTCATCGAGCGCGAGCGGGATGCACGCGACCGGCGCCTGGTACGGCTGCGGCTGACGCCCTCGGGGCTCGCCCTGGTGGACCGGGTCGGCGAGGAACGCCGGGCCGGTGAACGTGAACTCCTCGACGGGCTGCGCCCCGACGAGCGCCGCAGGCTGGCGGCGCTGCTCGGCTCCCTGGGCGACGCCCTGGCCGAGGGCGCCCCGGCGGACGGTGCCCCCTCGGGGCCGGACGCGGACTGACCCGGCCAGCGCTGCGCACCATCCCGCTACGCGTTGAGCTCCTCCAGCGTGCGCCCCTTCGTCTCGACCGCGAACAGGGCGATCACCGCGCCGACCCCGGCGACACACGCCAGCTGGGCGAAGACCAGGCCGAGGCTGCCGCCCGCTCCGAGGATCGCGCCGACCGTGACGGGGCCGAGGATGACGCCGAGCCGGTTCCACAGTCCGCCGAACGCGGCGCCCCGGGCGCGGTTGGCCGTGGGGTAGAGCTCGGGCGAGTAGAGGTAGAGGCCCGCGTTGATCGCGTAGACGAAGAACGTCGTGCAGGACGCGAAGACGGCGACCTGGATGCCCGAGGTGACGCCCGTGAGGGCGAGGACACCGAGGGCGAGGGCCGTGCCGCCGAGCGCGGCGACCAGCGCGGGCCTGCGACCGATCCGGTCGATGACGAGCGCGACCGCGAAGGTGCCGAGCAGGCCCGTGACGTTGCTCAGGAGCGTGTAGACGAGCGCGGTCGTCAGGTCGAGGCCGAAGTTCTTGGTGTAGAGGGAGGGCAGCCAGGTCGAGATGCCGTGGTTGACGTAGTACGCCACGAACCACAGGCCCGACAGGACGGCGGTGCGGCGCAGATAGCGCCCGGTGAACAGGTCGCGCAGCCGGCCGCCGGCGCCCTCCGGTGCGGGCTCGGCGCCGGGCCGGGGCAGGGGTTCGCCGACGGCGCGCTCGACCTCCTCCTCGATCCGGGCGATGACGCGCTCCGCCTCCTCGACACGGCCCTGGGTGAGCAGCCAGCGCGGGGACTCGGCGACGTGCCGGGGCAGCAGCGCGCCGATGACGACGGGCAGCGCGCCGAGCACGAACATGGCGCGCCAGCCGAGGTTCGGCACGACCCAGACGGCGATGAGGCTGGCCGCGGCGAGGCCCGCCGGGAAGATCATCTCGTACAGGAGGACGAAGCGGCCGCGCTTGTCGGAGCGGGCGATCTCGTTGATGTAGGTGGCGGCGACGGGGACGACCCCGCCGATGCCGAGGCCCTGGACGAAGCGGAAGAGCGAGAAGAGCTCGATGCCGTTCGCGAGGGCGACGGCGAGGCTGGCGACGCCGGTGACGGCGACCCCGAGCGCGACGGTGCGCACCCGGCCGATCCGGTCCCCGAGCCAGCCGGCGACCAGCGCGCCGAGCAGCATGCCGACCGAGGCGGAGGTGACCGCGAAGGTCGCCTGCCCCGTGCTGAGGTGCCAGTCCTTGGTCAGCACGGGCAGCGCCGAGGCGGCGAGGAGCTGGTCGAAGGCCTCGAAGAACGTCACGGCGCCGATCAGGAATCGGACCTTGACGTGCCAGCGGGAGTGCGGCAGCCGTTCGAGCCGCGCGGCGATCGAGCCGAGGCCCTGTTGTCCGGCCACAGTCGTCATGGAGGGGTCCTTCCGCGAACACGCGAACAGAGGAGTTCCGCAGACAGTAGAAGTGGATACCTAAGCGGTCAATGGTTAGGGACTTAGAGAGGTTGACGGTGACCTCACCGTCATCTCCGCGTCACCTTCTCCAACTAGTGCCCAGATCGGCGGCAGTTCGGCCGGATGCAACCGATGCGGTCGAGGGTCTTGCGGAGAGATATTTAAGGGCTTAGATTTCTAGCACTTCACCGATCCAGCCGTGACGTCACGAAAGGCCCTGCCGTGTCCGCAGCGTCCGTCTGTTCCACCGACATCCTCGTCGCGGGCCGGTGGCGGCGCGGGGCCGGAGCCCCCGTCGACACCGTCGACCCGGCCACCGGCGCGGTCGTCGCGACCGTCCACTCGGCCACCGCCGAGGAGGTCGACGAGGCGGCCCGCGCCGCCGCCGACGCCGCCGCGGACCCCGCCTGGCGCGACCTCCTGCCGCACCGGCGGGCCGCGCTCCTGTACCGGATCGCCGAGCTGACCGAGGAGGCCGCCGACGAGCTGGCCGCCACCCAGACCGCCGACACCGGGAAGACCCTCGCGGAGACCAGGGCACTGGCGCTCAGCGCGGCCGGCACCTTCCGGTACACGGCGGCCGCGCTGGAGACCGCCGAGGAGGCCGTCACCCCGGCGCGCGGCCCCTACGTGACGATGAGCGTGCACGAGCCGATCGGCGTCGTCGGCGCGATCAACCCGTGGAACTCGCCGGTGGCGAGCGACGCCCAGAAGATCGCCCCGGCCCTCGCCGCGGGCAACGCGGTCCTGCTCAAGCCGGCCGCCTGGACCCCGCTCGTCTCGCTGCGACTGGGCCGCATCATCACCCGGGCGCTGACGGAACACGGCCTGCCCACCGCCCTGTTGTCGGTGCTCCCGGGCAGCGGCCGGGTGGTCGGCGACGCGGTCGTGCGGCATCCGCTCGTGGGCCGGATCGGCTTCACGGGCGGCACGGAGACCGGCCGGGGCATCGCCGCGGTCGCCGCGCAGAAGCTGATCCCCGCCTCGCTGGAACTGGGCGGCAAGTCGCCCACGATCGTGCGCGCCGACGCGGACGTCGAACAGGCCCTGGCGGGCGTCATGTTCGGGATCTTCTCGTCGAGCGGGCAGTCCTGCATCGCCGGTTCGCGGCTGTTCGTGGCGCGCGAGATCCACGACACCTTCGTGGCCGAACTCGTGGCACGGGTACGCAAGCTGCGGGTGGGCCCCGGCACCGATCCGGCCACACAGGTCGGCCCGCTCGTGCACCACAGGCACCGCGACGCGGTCGCCGCCTATGTGGACCTGGCCCGCTCGGAGGGCGCCGAGGTGCTGTGCGGCGGCGCCCCGCCCGAGGGCCCCGCGTACGCGGACGGCGCGTACTACCTGCCGACGGTCCTCGCGGGTCTCGACAACTCCTCGCGCACCTGCCAGGAGGAGATCTTCGGCCCGGTCCTGGTGGTCCTGCCCTACGACGACGAGGACGACCTGGTCCGCCGGGCCAACGACTCCGTGTACGGCCTGGCCTGCGGAATCTGGACCCGCGACCACCGCGCCGCCTGGCGGCTGGCCCGGCGGATCGACGCCGGCACCGTCTGGATCAACACGTACAAGCAGTTCAGCGCCTCCACCCCGTTCAGCGGGATGAAGGACAGCGGGCTCGGCACGGAGAAGGGCCGCGACGCGATCCGCGCCTACCAGCGGCAGAAGTCCCTGTACTGGGGCACCTCCGACGCCCCGCTGCCCTGGGCCAACTGACCCCACGCTCACCGGAGTTCCGTATGTCTCACCCCCCGATCGCCCGGCTGCGCGCACTGCGCTCGGTCGAGCTGCTCACCCCCTCCTTCGCCGAGGCCGCCGACTTCTACGAGGACGCGTGGGGTCTGGAGGTCGTCGAGTCCGAGCACAGCGCGAGCTGGCTGCGCGGCACCGGCGAGGAGCACCACGCCCTCCAGCTGACCCGCTCCGAGCGCACCGGCCTCGGCCGGCTCGTCTTCGCGGTCGCCACGCCCGCCGAGATCGACGAGGCGGCGCGCCGCCTGGAGGCCCGGGGCATCCTCCCGGTCGCGGGCCCGGGCCCGCTCGACCAGGTGGGCGGCGGCTACGGCCTGCGCTTCCACGACCACGAGGGCCGGCTCGTCGAACTGTCCGCCGACACCTGGGCCGTCGCCCCGCGCGGCCGCGACGGCGCGGTGCCGGTCGGCGTGACGCACGCCGTCCTCAACACCCCGGACATCGACGCCGCGGTCGCCTTCTACCAGGACGTCCTCGGCCTGCGCGTGTCCGACTGGTCCGAGCACCAGATGGCGTTCCTGCGCTGCAACGCCGACCACCACTGCATCGCCTTCAACCAGGCCGAGTGGGTCTCCCTCAACCACGTGGCCTACGAGATGAGTTCGGTCGACCACTTCATGCGCGGCCTCGGCCGGCTGCGCCACCACGGGATCGTCCCGCAGTGGGGCCCGGGGCGGCACGGCCCCGGCAACAACACCTTCTCGTACTTCACGGACCCGACCGGCCTGGTGTGCGAGTACACGTCCGAGGTCGCCCAGGTCGTCGAGGACCGCTGGATCGCCAAGGTCTGGCGCCGGGTGCCCGAGCTGTCCGACCTGTGGGGCACGGCGGGCCCGCCGTCGAAGGAGATCCGCTGCCACATGGCCGGCGCGCCGGAAGGAGAGCACAAGTGAGCACGAACCCGCAGACCCTACAGACCCCGAAGACCCCGCAGGCCCCGCAGACCGCGCAGACCCTGAAGGTCGGACTGGTCGGCTGGGGCGCCATCGGCCGGGTCGTCGGCACCGCCCTCGCCGCCGGTGAGATCCGCGGCGCCGAGCTGCACCGCATCGTCGACAACCGCCCGCTCGGCGAGACGGCCCCCGCCGCCCAGGTCCCCTTCGAGGAGGCCATCGAGTCCTGCGACCTGATCGTGGAGGCAGCCGGTCAGGGTGTCGTACGGGAATGGGGCGAGCGCGTCCTGACCAGCGGAACCGACCTGCTGATCGCCTCGACCGGGGCCCTCACCGACGACGAGCTGGCCGAGCGGCTGCTCGCCGCCGGGCCCGGCCGGGTCTCCTTCACGGGCGGCGCGGTCGGCGGCCTCGACCTGCTCCAGGCCGTGCGCTCCTTCGCCCCGCTCGACGAGGTCAGCCTGACCACGACGAAGCTGCCGTCCACCCTCGAACAGCCTTGGATGGACGAGGAGTTGCTGACGCGCATACGGACGGCGACCGGCCCCGTCGAGGTCATGTCGGGCACCGCGCGCGACGTGCCGGTGAAGTTCCCCAAGTCGACGAACGTCGCGGCGTCGGTCGCGCTCGCCGTCGGCGACCTGGACGCTGTGCGGGTCCGGGTCGTCGCCGATCCGGGCGCCCACCTCACCCGGCACGTCGTCGAGGCGAGCGGGCCGCACGGCGCGTACCGCTTCGAGGTCGCGCACCGGCCCGACCCGGGCAACCCGGCCACCAGCCGGATCGTGCCGTACGCGGTGCTGCGCTCGCTGTCCGCGATCGCCGGGCGCCCGGGACAGATCCTGTGACCGGGCTGCATGTGGCCGAGGCCGGTGCGAGCGGCCCCCTGCTGCTCTGCCTGCACGGGATCGGCTCGTCGTCGGCGGCGTTCGCCCCACAGCTCGAGGGGCTCGCGGCGCACGCCAGGGTCCTCGCCTGGGACGCGCCCGGGTACGGCAGGTCCCCCGACCCGGAGGCGCCCCTCGACCTGGACGGGTTCGCGGACGCGGCGGCCGGGGTCATCCGGGCCCGCGGCAGCTCGGCGCACGTGCTCGGCGTCTCGTGGGGCGGCGTCATCGCCCTGCGGCTCGCCACCCGCCACCCGGACCTCGTGGACTCGGTGATCGTCGCCGACTCCAGCGCCGGTTCCGGCACCG
>NZ_WWIA01000097.1 GCF_009870065.1 Streptomyces sp. SID5785
GGGGCTTCTCGCGCAGTTCCCCGCGCCCCTGAGGCGAGCGGCTTCGCCGCTCAGCCTCTATCGGGGAAATGCGGCGCCCAGCGCCTGCATGTCAGGGGCGCAGGGCGCTGACATCAGCGGCTCCGCCGCGGGGCGCGACCAGCCCCCACCGGCGTGCACCCGGCGACGAGACCCGATCCCGCGGGCCGGAGGCCCACTCCGTGGAACTGATCAACGCCGCACAGCGACCACCGGCACAATGGACCCATGCCGATACCCGGGATCCCCAGCGACACACCCACGCGCGCCGACCTGATCGACCATCTCGTCCGCACCCGCATCGCGGGCGACGTGGCCACCCCCCGCGAGAACAACCTCTCCCACTACCGCAAGCTCGCGAACGGCGACCGCCACTTCTGGCTGGGGCTCGAGCTCGGCGACCGCTGGACCGACGAGCAGGACGTGCTCGCGGTGATGGCCGAGCGCTGCGGCGTCGTGGACGACCCGGAGCACCGGCACGGCCAGGACACGATCGACCCCGAGCTGACGGTGGACGCCCTGGAGCGGATGGCGGCCCGGCTGCACAAGGCCGCGGAGGACCGGCAGAGCGTGCTGTTCGCGACGGGGCACCCGGGCGGCCTGCTCGACGTGCACCGGGCGACGGCGGCGGCGCTGCGCGCGGCGGGCTGCGAGATCGTGGTGATCCCGGAGGGCCTGGCCACGGAGGAGGGCATGGTCTTCCA